>CBDUVK010000097.1:0-9206 GCA_965370645.1 uncultured bacterium | reverse complement strand
AAGATATAGCGTCCCTTGGCACAGCCATCCCTTCGGGAAACGGGACTTGGTTTTAGCAAAATGGCTACTATATTCCAGAATTTTCATATCTCCAGTAAAAAATATTCATATATCAGACAGCTGAATTTCTAAATTATTAACTAATATTCCTCATTTCAAACTTAGGATTTAATGCATAATATTGCTGAGATTTGTAATATCATGCGAATAAATTGGATTATTTTCTCATTTATCAAGTTTTGCGGTATAGTTGCTAAAAGTAGGGTGTGAAGTCTAAAACCTTCAAAACTATTTGAGTAGAATCATTTTCTTGGTTTGTGAAAAGACACCGGCATCAATACAATAGAAATATATACCACTTGCCGCTTCAGTTGCATTCCAATCAAACTGGTAAACACCTGGAATGAGTTTCTGGTCAATCAAAATTGCTACAACTCTCCCGGTAATATCAAATATGGACAATTTTACAGGGGCATTTTCCGGTATTGAGAATTGAATGGTAGTGGTTGGATTAAAAGGATTGGGGAAGTTCTGTGCAAGATGGTATTGCCGGGGAATGTTTAAATTTTTGCTATCATGGATTCCGCTGGTTCCCGCAGCCAGGTTTTGAATCTCCTCAACTGAAAGCCCATAATTGTATATGCGGATATCATCGAGCACACCTTTAAAATTATAGCTATTATTATTTGGGAGCATTTGAGCGATAGTCATATCATAAATCGTTGTCAATATCATGCCCGACCAACTATTAAAACTGTCCAAATTCCCATCCAGATGAATTTCAAAGTCCGAACCATCAAAAAATAAAGTGATATTATACCAGATCCCGGCATCTAAATTAGTCTCGGTGTCCAGGTCAATGACGCCATTATTTACCGGCCTGTCAGTTTTGATGGTCCATCTCAACAACTGTCCTGGAATAATTGATGCTTTCCAGCGATATTGCCAGCTCCCGTGTGAAATCGCAAATGCTTCTCTGGCGAAAAATTCATCCACCTTCATCCAAAAATTTATGCTGATTGCAGCGCGGAAATTCAAGCTATCGTGATTGGGAATATTAATATAGTCATCCACCCCATCAAAATAGTAGGCCTGTCCCGGATTGCCAAACCGGTCCTGAGTAAGTGCGGCTCCATATACAGTTCCATCATGCCCATTACCTGTAGCATCATTGGCATTACCATTGAAAGGATAATGAGCCACCAAGTCACCGGTTTGGACATTGGTAAAATCACGGACCACGATTGCGATACTGTCAATATCCTGCGCTCCCTGACCATCGTCAATCTCACAAGTTACATAGTAATTCCCTGCGCTCATAGGAGCCGTCCAGACGGCGGCTGAATCATTACTTATAATCGAACCAGACAGGGCACTCCAGGTGTATGTTAAGGTGTCACCATCAGGGTCCTGTGCAGAACAGGTCAAGTTTGAGGTTGCACCCAGATCGATTTTACGGGGTTGGGCGGTAATATTTAAAATCAATGGATCATGATTAATACTTTCTACCACTTCTATATCTGTATAAGCAGTATCCAGTCCGCCATTTCCATCACTTACAATACAGGCAACAAGATACCCTCCAATTAAATTCGGAGCGGTCCAGGTAACCTCGGAACTATCACCTGATATCGTGCCGGCAGTCGAAGACCATGAATAATGAAGAGAATCATTATCACGGTCCTCAGCACTGCAGTAAACGGTGGTATTTTGACCAATAATAACCGGATCGGGATATGCAGCGATACTTTTAATTCTGGGCGGGTAATTTGATACCATCTGCCCGGATGAATAATCAACCACCACATCATTAATTAACATTTGATCCAAATTGTATGAGACTGTTCCACCTGCTGGGGTAATAACGAGTAGAACAGCAGCATCGGCTGAAAGAGTAAATGTTGTTGCCCCGCTTACATTGGTGGCTAAAAAACTATTCGTGGTGGCATCATAGAGATCATGGAGACCTGTCCCAGCATTTATCTCAACTATTTGGGCGGAATCGTATGGATTAAAATACAGGAAGGTTGGATAAGCAGGGTCGTGAAAATAATCAGTTACCAGCGCATCCAGTTTCAAAATCATAGGGATATTCGTGGTGTCTATAATCCCACCCAGGATACCGACATGGGAGGATCCATATAAAGCTAAATTTGTCGCTGCCCAGCTGCCAGCCATAGCATCCCCTGTCGCGTAAGGACTTATGGTATTCCAGACCCGTCGCATGGCTTCGTAGCCTATATAGGAGTTAGGATCATACTGATGGGCCCAGGTTGCATTGCTTTGATTCGTATCAGGAAGATAATTTGAGTACATAAGCCGGGTCGCATTAGCTACATTCAGCACCCATTTGCCAATGGCGCGTGCAAATCGATCGTCGTAGCGCACCATTGGCAGTAATGCTCCAACCTGTTCAAGACCGTTCATATTAAAAGCATAGTGACCGGGACCATTGGCTTCACCGACCAGACCATAGCAATCATACCCGCCCCAATTTCCAACAATTACTCCCCAATACCTAAGAGAACCTACCTCGAAGCACCAATTAATAATCTTCTCAATATCATAAACTGTACCTAATTCAGCATTCATACGTGCTGCCGTATAGGCCCCATAAGGTAACTGAAGTTCATAAGAGGGATTAAGAATCCAGTTGCTGAGAAACTCCATGGCCCATTCTGCTCCAACGAGGTACTCAGGGGTACCTGTCTCACTATACGCATTATATAAAATCCAGGCAATAGCCCCTGCCGCCTCAGGTTCAGGCGTACCGGTTGTTAGGGGTGTCATGGTTAACAGGTTGAAGGCCCGGTAATTCATATAGGGCCGCTGCCAGGGCGTCGTACTCCCACCCATACTATCAACTGCTTCCAGCCAACGGTCCGCTACTGTATGAAACTGATATGCAAAGTCCCCTGTACCGGGATACATATCATAAAGTTGATAAAAAAACAGGTTGGGCATGGTTTCATACCACCAGTCAACTCCAGTGTGGGTAACAGGATGGTTTAGATAAACATATTCTCCTGAAATCTTATTGAAGTACTCTTCGCACATGAGTACCCAATTATAGCCGTTCTGGTTACTCTTATCTATACCTACAAGACTGGCCCCAACTACTGCCGGAATTACATTTATTGCTTCACCAGCAGTCGGCGCATTGGTGCCCACGTAAGTGTGCAACCCAAAACTGGGATGACCCGGATAATTCACAGTATTGCTGCGCCAAAAAATCAATGGCAAATGTGTGCCCATTAGATTATGATTGAAAACAAGGGAATCATAACCCAATGCCACCCTTTTCCAGTCTCTCATCTCGTAGGGACTGGGCATATTAGGCATTAATTCAACCCGGTTTATGGTGATCTGTTGACCGAAACCCAAACAAATCAGTGCAGATAGGATGACAATAATGTGTTTAAACTCTTTGATAATAAGATTTTGCGTATTCATCGTATATCCTGACATAAGATTCTTTACAATAATGAGTACTTTTTAGGATGACAGAACTGAATATTTCACCCCTAAAGGGGTTTTAAGACAAGTAAATATTATCATTCATTATTGATCATTTGATCCCGTTAGGGATCTAATATTTATAGAAAAAATCTCACAAATAAATTCAAACCCCGCTAGGGGTGAAATATAATTCTTTTGGTTATAAAGATAGGTATCCATTATTGTGATGAACCTGAAATAAGAGTATATGTATCTTTTATCATAGATTTTTTATAGATACTTCTCAATTAAATCCTGCAGTTAATATAGTTTTAATTTGTTTCTTGCCAAATGGAATTCATCTTCCAAATCGAAAGATAACGAATTAACACATTACCACCTTCAACAGTTAAGTTCAATCCCTGACTGTCTAATTGTTTTGGATATATCCTCTTGGTTAAGCATAAATGATTGTTCATATAAATTTCAACCACGGATTTATCTAAAAAGATCTGAAAACTCAGCTTTTTACCAAAATTACCCCGAGGGAATTTTCCACTCTTGTCATCACACGTCAATTTCTTTTTTGCACAGTCAAAAATGATACTCGTTTTTTCGGTAAGATTCGGAGCACATCGAATGTCAAGCACCAATATAGTGTCAGTTCCACACTCGAATTCTGAATCGATTTCCAGACAATCTCCTTGAATATCCTTTAATATGTTATGTGAATCCTGAGAAAGGTTGACATTCGAGAATCGAGATTGCTCACCCCGGAGCTTTTTGAGCTCAGGTACCGGATTAATACTCAATTGCTGATCAGAATGGAGTGTCACCATACGTGGTAAGGTTAACAAACCATTCCAGGGATACCCCTGAGTTCCCCCACCTTTAATCCATCCCCACAAGATGTATCTTCCCCGGGCATCTTTAAAGCCATGGGGGGCATAAAAATTTTCTTCTCCACCTAAATCCAGAGGAAACCATTCCCCCGGTTGAAATTTATCATCCTGGAAGGTACCAATAGAATATTGAACATCACCATGTGGTGAAATTATTAATACATATTTATCTCCCAGCCGGAAAAAATTGGGACATTCCCACATTTCTCCCTCTCCATGGCAAAGTGGATGAAGATATTTCCAATTCTTCAGGTCTTCAGATTTGTATAGTAAAAGCGTTCCGCCTTTATTCTTTATTCCTGATCCAATTACCATAAACCATTTATTTCGTTCTTTCCAGACATATGGATCACGAAATCCAACAAGATTTTTCAACGGAGGTTTTGAGATAACAGGATTTTGCGGGCATTTAGACCAGGTACGCAAACCGTCATAACTATCGGCCATACATTGGACTTCGGGAGACACCCCGGTATATATTATGGTAGGTACCCCATCATTATCCACGCAACAACCGGAAAAGACACCATCTTTGTCGTAACTCTCAGGGATCGGTGTAAGTGCGACCGGGAGATGTTCCCAAAATACCAGGTCCTTACTTACAACATGCCCCCAGGACATATTCCCCCACTGATAGTCAAATGGATTGTGCTGAAAAAAAAGGTGATATCTATCTTCATAAAATATTGCACCGTTTGGGTCGCTCAGCCAGTTAGCCGGCGCTGTTATATGGTAGACCGGGCGCAGAGGATCCTTCTCGGCCTTTTTTTTAGAACGTTTCACACTTTCATTGGCCAGGGAGATGCGATGCTTATGCTCCGAATCCATTATTATCATGACTATTTAAGTTTTCAGGTATTTATTTAAAGTATAAATCTCCACTTCATTTATCTTAAATTCCTCAACATTTTTTCCAAAAATCTCCAATTTTTTCACTTCACCTGGTAAAAGAATAAAGCCTCTGTCGGAAAATGTAAATTTGGGATGAAATAAATCCACAAAAAAAGTTGGTCTTTCCACGGAAACAGCAAGTTTAGATGAATCTTCTGCGGGAATAAAATTCAGTAAAACTTTTGATGCTGGTAAAGATACATTTTTCCAGCGTTTCAACAGAAAGTAATTTCGATGAATAATTTCATTTTTTAAATCTGTATACGTAGCCACAATTAGCCAGTCTCTGGAATCCGCTGGATTCTCGTGGTCATAACTATACACTTTTTTACTGACATTTTCGGATAATGATAATTCTAAATTTACTTCTTTAGAGATATTTCCGGATTTTATATCATAAATGTGTATCGTCAAAACTCCCTGATGATGGCTTGAGCTGCTATTCAGTAAATATATATCTGTTATACTGTTCTTTTGCTTAAAATAGATCAATATATGTGAAAACGCTTTTTTAACAAAAAAATAGGCTAATTTGGGTCTTAATTCGTTATCGATGAGCGACCAACTTGTCACTGGCCAGCAATCATTCAGCTGCCAGATGATACTTCCGGCAGTTTTCGGCCAGCGGGAACGCCAGTGTTCGATACAAGTTTTTAGGGCAAATCCCTGGTTCAGCTGTGTTATATAAATAAAGTCTTTCCAGTTATCCTGTACAGGCAAATGACAATTCATAAAATGGGCCAGAAGTTTGCTTCCCTCACCCTGCTTATTATGAAAAAGGAACAGTGGCGCATCAGGTTGCCAATCTGATTCAGGCAGAGCCTCTTCAAAAGTTTCACGATTAGCTGGTCCCTGGAACCCAAATTCTGCAACGAATAGACTCTTATCTGATTTGATCTCAGGATAATCCACCCCGCTGCTCCAGATATCCCATTGGTGGCGATTACCACTTTTTTCAGAATTGGGATCAGGTTCTGATCCGAATGGGCTGCTCGGCCAATAGGGTCGTAATGGATCTAATCTCTTTAAGATATTCGGGATAATCTTATGATATATCCGGTATCCCGGCATATTCTTTATGGGAGTCCCATGATCCATGAACCAACCCCATTCGTTTTCATTATTACCGCACCATATGGCGATTGAGGGATGATGTTGCAGACGGTTGATATTCTGGTGGAATTCCTCCTCTATATTCGACATGAAATCCTGGTGTTCCGGATAATGACCACAGGCAAACATAAAATCCTGCCATACCATCAATCCAAGTCTATCACAAATTTGATAAAAGATATCATTCTCATAAATTCCCCCTCCCCAAACCCGGAGCATATTTATACCTGCCGCTTGAGCCTTACCAAGTAAGTTGTTATACTTTTCTGCGGTAACCCGGGGTAAAAAACTGTCAGATGGTATCCAATTCGCACCTTTAATGAATATTGGCTTACCGTTTATTACAAAACGAAAAGATGGCTTCCCTTTTGACACAGTCTCCAGAGTAATTGTTCGTATTCCAACATTTCCGGTCCATTCATCCACTAAATCATTATTTTGATTTATGAGATGAACTTTCAAATGATAGAGATGCGGTTTACCTTCTCCGCTTGGATACCAAAGCCGGGGATTTGGTATCTCCATACGAAGCTGAACAGTCTCTGCTTTAAAATCTACAATGTTTTCCCGCAGTACCTGATCTTCATGGGTCAACTCAATTTCCAATAATTTCGCTTCTTTGGTGTTACCGTCAATATGGACTTCGATCATCACCATGGCAGAATTGTTATGAATAACAGAAGTATGAAATCTTACATCACGAATACGAACATCATTTGATTGGTACAGATATATTGGTTTCCAAATCCCCATAGTCGGAAATGAAGGTCCCCAATCCCATCCAAACGAATATTGCGCTTTTCTAAGAAAAACGCGTTCGTTATTAATGGCTGCACGCAATTTTCCATACCTGTTTTCATCCCGGCGTCCTATTTTTTTGGGGGAGTGAAAATATAGTTGCAGATGATTATTTTGCTCTTTCAGGGAAACATTGATGGGAAACTTATATTGACGAAACATATTATTTGTTTCACCCAATATTTTGCCATTCAGTTGGATATCGCATACCGTATCTAATCCTTCACAGACTAAATAAATTGGAGTTTTCGATCGAAATTCCGGGGGTCGGTCAAATATGGTTTCATAGATCCAATCGCTTTCATGAATCCATGCCAGTTTTTTTTCATTTGCTCCAAAAAATGGATCAGGTATTAATCCAGCAGTAAGAAAATCAGTATGCACAGTACCCGGAACGGTCGCCGAAATACCTTGCTCCGGGAAATTAATTGTGGGAGGTATCAGATTTTGTGGTGTCTTAAGTAATTTCCAATCACCAGACAGGATATAATTTTGTGGTAGCGCTTTTTTAATTTTCAATACAAAACCTTATCAGATCATCAATGTCCGCAGATGCTAAACATACCACGGTATCTGCAGCACCGTAATAAATTTTTACTTCTCCCGAATCCTCTAAAATTAAACCACATGGAAAAATGACGTTATTGCGAAACCCGCCTTTAATTTCATAAT
Source organism: uncultured bacterium (assembly GCA_965370645.1). Taxonomy (GTDB): domain Bacteria; phylum Calditrichota; class Calditrichia; order RBG-13-44-9; family RBG-13-44-9; genus RQOF01. The sequence goes on along the minus strand of CBDUVK010000097.1, from coordinate 1,392 downwards.
CAGCTTCCGGAACCATTAGCGGTTCCCCGGAGACTCCTAGAATTTTGGTGGGATCGTCCAAATCCAAAAGCATTACACCAACAGTGTAACGTTTATACCATTGTTCCTCCCATCCATTTTTACCACGCTGAGGCTCTACATCCACGGCATGGAAAATATGCAGCCAACCTTTTTCCGTTTTGATCGGTGGAGGACCGGGACCAATCTTTTCATTACAATAAGGTATTTCATCAGCTTTTAAAAGTAATCTATGCTTACCCCAACTTATCAAATCCCGAGATTCCGAAATCCAGATATCAAATGAATTTTTTTCCTCTCTGAGGTAACTTGCAAAAGGACGATCTAACCTAAAAAATGATCCGTTAATTCTCTCAGGAAACAATACCAGATTACGATTATCAGGAAGTGTCTGATGAATAATTTGAAATGACTTAAAATCGGTGGTTTTTGCAATCCCCCCGCGGATACCATGACGTCCGATAATTGCAAAAGTCATATAACAATCCCCATCAATAACAATCAATCTGGGATCGTTTACAGAAAGAATTTCTGAATCCGATATTTGAAAACAGGGATCAGACTCCACTTGCCATTCCAATCCATCATCACTGAATGCCAACCCGAGGTTCGTTCCATCAATTCTTTTAGCATCATACGATCCAAAATCATTCCGAAAGACCATAATATAGCGTCCCTCATGCTTTATAACAGCGGCATTAAATACTAATAGTGACTGATAGGGAACCATTTTTGAAGTTAATATGGGATTGGAAGGGTGTCTATTTACAAGCATTTTATCCCTGGTTGTACTCTTCTATAATTCCGTCATATTACATTATTGCTATACTTATATTATTTATAATCAAGCTTTAATTGGCTGAGTAAATCATCGATATTTACGAGGGCAAAACTGCAGGCATAATCAGACATGGCATAAGGAAAAATTAAATGTGAGTTATAAATCTGACCTCCACAGGTATAGACCACATTGGGAACATAACCTTCACGCTCAGATTCATTAGATTCGATCAAGGGATTTCTTAGGCGCCCAATCACTTTGGTCGGATTATCCAGGTCAAGTAAAAATGCTGATATCACATATTTTCGCATGGGACCCACGCCGTGCGCCAACACTAACCATCCTTCCGAAGTTTCAATGGGAGAACCACAATTCCCTATTTGAAAAAATTCCCAGGTAAATTTGGGTTCCATGATAAGTTGTTTTTTGTCCCAGCAGTATAAATCATCTGAAAACATCAAATAATTATTTTCATTATCCTGTCGGGAAAGCATGACATACTGACTATTTATCCTTCTGGGAAACAACGACAAATTTTTGTTCTTTATTTCCAAACCATTCAGTTTCTTTATCCTGAAATGCATGAAATCAGC
>CBDUVK010000096.1:0-9273 GCA_965370645.1 uncultured bacterium | reverse complement strand
TGGTCTCTGAAGAATTTTATGAATCAATCAAATTATATTTCAAATTATATAAAGCCGCTTAACTTAACTGTTTGTTCTTTTTTTTATCGCAATACCAATGCATTAAATAAATTACATTCATTCTCATATAAAAATAACAATATGAGTCAAATTCTGCTAAAAGAGATATCACCTAATATTTTTAATTTTTAAATTTGAGAAATTTTTTTATTCAATTTAATCACAATTCTATGAATTATTTTGTATACTTTAAATTAAAGAATGAATTATAAACGATGAGAGAGTTACTAAGAAAAATAATGGAAATTTGATATATAAAGAGCCTGATAAGTAACCATTGAATAATTAGTGCTTATTTAAAGATAATTTTGGTATCCGATAGTATATGATTGATGAATTTAAGTTTGAAAAATTTTATAATTCAATTTTGACTTCTCTTGAGGAAAGGAAGGTCCCTCTCCTAGACGAAGATTTGGTTCTATTAGATGAGTCACAAAATAAAACCCCGGATAGCGAGTTCACCGATGCGAGAATCATGGTAACCTCCTGGGTGGATTTCTTTAATAACCTTTTCAAGAAGAACTCCGCGGATTCCCTGCTTCTCAATTTGAACAATCACCTTAATTTCATAAAAATATTACCTTCCGGTCAACAAGACTATCACCTCAAGTATTTTAAAACAATAAGTGATAAACTCTTCAATTTTTTGTTGAGTGAAGAGTTTACTTTGAATACTTCTTTAGAAATTGAAGAGGATTTTAAGTCTTTTGAGTTTGATCTCTATGCCTTAAAAAAAGAGGAAAATATAGAGGATGTCCTTCTTTCAATCCTGAGTAAGGATTTTTCAAAAATTAATGAGACTACAGAATCGCATATCAGAGGTCTGATTGACAATCTAAAGAGGGAAAATGAAGAGAAAATTATTTTTCATACGATCCAATTGAAAGCGATACAGGAGACTATTTTAACTGTTTTGCAGATGGATAGGGAAAAACAGCAAGTCGAGGTAGAACGCAAGCTGAAAAAAGAATTTGATCTGATAAATGCCTGTTTTTCATTCTTAAGGAAATTAATAGAAGGGAGGATTTATCAATCTTTTAATGGAAATATCGCGGAATTTAAAATTTCTTATGATTACCCCTTTATTGACATATTGAAAACTATGAGTAAATGGTATCAGAACCATGAACCAATTTTAATAAATGAAGCCTTCGATATTTTAAATCATATTAAAGAAAAAAAACCATTTCGGTTGGATGACCGAGAGTTTACTGAAAATCTTGAATTATTACTGATTCTCAGTACTGAGTTTCTTGAATATCAAAACAATAATTTAAATTCAGTTTTTTTATCGTTGCTAGGTTCACTTAAATCGCCGCCCCACAATCCCTTAAATCAGCTCATCTGGGAGATTATTGAGAAAACAGCTACATATTTTAATGAACTTGAGGATAAAATCGGGCAATGTCTTGAATTCTTTTACGACCAATTGATCCCTCCCGGTATTACTTTGCTCTATAAAAGGAAAATATTTTACTATATCGCTCAAATTTGTAAGGTGTGGATCAGGGAAGATTTTTTATCTCAGGAAAAATCAAAAATTGTGGCCTCAGATCTATTGTATATTAAGGCCCGGCTTCAGGACCAGAGTCTGAAAAAAATGGGGGAGTTCAGGGACATTTCATTTAAACTGACAGAGCATCAACAGCTCGCTGAATTTGAAAAAGGAATGGGAACACATTTACTTTTTGGTTTGGAAGATTTTTCCGAATGGATGGAAGGAAAAGAATTACGGGTTGGTCTTTTAAATTCACCCCTGAAAAACGAACCCCGCTTTCAGATCATTGAAAATTTATACAAAATTTCTATAGAAATCGCAGAAAATTCCGGAACTGAGAATACCGGTGTCGAACTGCAGGAGATTCAAAAAGAGATGATAAGAACATTTGGAATCAAGATAATTGAAGAGAATTTACCCCGCTTACCGGAATTATTGATGTTATTTTATTGCTCACTTATTATTCATACCATTAATCTTGCTTATGATGAAGGCAAACTGAGTGAAGAGGAACGTCATCAGCTCCTGGAAAGATTGGAGAAAAAAATAAAAAATAAATCCCAAACAGCGAACTCACCCCTTTTTAAGTATGCAAATTCCCGTATATTCAGTGAAGAGTATGAAAAAGAGTTTTCATCTTTGATTAGTATTTTCCATCTCTATATACCCATCATTAATCTTTAAAAATTACGGGAAGTATATCTCGCTTCATAAGTAGAAATTGGATCAAGCTCTAACTTTATAGTAGAATCTATAAAATATCAACCATGAGGAGGCCTCCTTGAAAAATTATTCTATTAGTCCTTCAGGAGAAAAATTTATTTTACCGGAAACAGCAGACTATGAAAAGGAATTTAAACACCTGGAAAAAATAGTTAAAGAAGAGCGCGAACGGGGCAGGGAAATAGTCGTGGTCATGGGGATCGGTTTTGTTGGGGTTGTTATGGCGGCTATTGTCGCCGATACAGTGGATAAAGAAAGTGGACAACCAGGTAAATTTGTTATCGGTATGCAGAGACCCAGTAAAAGGAGTTATTGGAAAATACCACTTCTCAACCGCGGTATCTCCCCGGTTAAAGCAGAAGATCCGGAAGTGGAACCGATGATTGAGCGTGTTGTATCGGAGAAAAAAACACTTATTGCTACATTTACCTATGAAGTTCTCTCCCTGGCCGACGTGGTAGTTGTTGATGTGCAGTGTGATTATCTAAAAAATTCTCTGGGAAAAGTACGTACCGGTGAAGTCGATATGGAAGCCCTTGAGAAATCTTTTGAGATAATCGCCAAACATATTCAGCCTAATGCCCTGGTCCTGATTGAGACAACAGTTGCTCCCGGGACGACAGAACAGGTGGCTTTTCCCATCATGCACAAAATTTTCAGGCAACGGGGAATAACTAAAGATCCTTTGCTTGCCCATAGCTACGAACGGGTAATGCCGGGAAGAAATTATATTGCAAGTATTAGAGACTTCTGGCGCGTATGCAGCGGTATTAACGATGAAGCAAAAACACGGGTGGTGAAATTCCTAAATGAAGTTCTTAATACCGAAGAGTTTCCCTTAACAGTACTGGACCGACCGATTGAAAGCGAAACCGCCAAAATCATTGAAAATAGTTATCGTGCCACCACCCTGGCATTTATGGATGAATGGAGTCTCTTTGCAGAGCGTAACGGGGTTGATTTAATTAAAGTGATCGAAGCAATAAAGGTAAGACCTACCCACAGTAACATGATCTTTCCGGGACCGGGTATCGGTGGGTATTGTCTACCGAAAGACGGCGGATTGGGAATCTGGGCTTACAAGCATATTCTCGGTTTTGAAGATGATATTTTCAAAATCACACCCCTGGCAATTGATGTAAACGATACCCGTGGAACTCATGCTGCCCAGTTGGTTCGGGATGCCCTTCGAATGATGCATCGTCCGATTGCCGCAGCTGAGGTGTTACTTCTGGGAGTATCCTACCGGGAGGATGTGGGCGATACCCGTTACAGTGGCTCTGAAATTGTAGTACGAAAATTGTCAGAAATGGGGGCGGAAATCAGAGTGCATGATCCTTATGTAGATCACTGGTGGGAATTGGAAGAGCAGGATAGCTATCCCGGCGCCGGACACAGTCGCAAAGCTTTTTTCCGTAATCAGGAGAAGTTAAAAGAAATAAAGGTGCAAAAAGATTTGAAACAGGCTTTAAAAAATACCGATGCAGTTATTTTTGCGGTCCGGCACAAGGCTTATCTTGATCTGAAACCTGATTGGGTTATTAAAGCAATCGGTCAACCGGTGGCGATTGTTGATGCATTTGGAATTTTGGGCGATGATAAAATTAAAAAGTACCTGGAGCTAGGCTGTGCAGTGAAAGGAATGGGACGTGGGCATATAAATCGTATTAGAGAACAAGTAAAAGGTGCTTAAGCGGTTAACACGCTGAAAGCTATTGTGCGGTACACATTATTACAAGATTCGGTCACGAATCTTCATATTTTTGAATAGAGTCATCAGTCCGGAGCTTTTGATAGATTCAATTCCTTTATGATATGCGTTGCACCAGCCACTTTTTCAGTGATGAAAAGAATATAGCGAATATCAACACTGATGGTTCTCTGCAGTTCCGGAATGATGTAGTAATCTCCGATGATACTTTCATAGGTCATGTCAAAAATAACACCCACTAAATCACCATTGGCATCCAGGGTAGGGGAGCCTGAATTTCCCCCGGTAACATTAGTCGTATTCAGAAAACAGACCGGGACACTCTGTAATTTTTTATCTGCATAAATACCGTAGTCTTTCTCAAGATACAATACCTTTAATTTCTCGGGAACATTAAACGGGTATTTACCCTGATCTTTTTCAATAACACCGCCTAATGATGTTTGTGGTTTGAAATAAACCCCGGCCTTTGGGGAGTAACCCTGAATATAACCGTAAGTAAAGCGAATTGTTGAATTAGCGTCAGGAGCAATTCTTCCTTTACGGTAAGCCAGAATAATCTCGGCAAATGATTGAGAGACGTAATCTTTTTTTAGATCCAGCAGTTTTTTCTGTTCTCTCATTGTAGATAAATCTTGCTCTATATCCCGGGCAATCTGAATAAAAGGATCATTTAAACTTAGTAACTCTTTGAGATCCATGTCCAGCGCTGCCTTTCTGGTGTCAGGATCGATGAGTGTGGATCTCTTGTATAGATCGGAGACGTACTCAGGTGATGCGGTATCGTCGGCGCGCGATAACATTTTTTCTAAGGCATCAGGCAACTCTTCAGGGGGTAAGTTTTGTAGGTTTAATATTGATTTTTGAAAAAACGCCTGGTCGGTCTGCAGGTCAAAGCTTCGATCCGCTAAAATAACTCTGTTGGTAATTAAATTGTAATTTCTCTCCTGATATTTTGCATCTCTCTCCATATCCGGTTTTTCTTTCTCATCCACGGTTCGAAATATTTGGTAGGCGATGTAAAGCATGTTGGAACCAAAATAGCGGCTTACCCAATCTGTTAAGAGATCCATTTTCTTTTGTAATACCCTCTTTTCTTCAATAACCGCCTCCATCTCGTCAAAAACTGTCTCATACATTTCACTCTTTTCAGGGGTTGCTTTAATCCAAACATAAAGTGATTCTTCAACAGTATTTTTTATTCCCAGGATATTTTTCTGTTCAAAGCCTTCCAGCTTGCCCTTATAATTTTTTAACGAATTATGCAAGGATTTCAATTTACTTGCGTATTTGAGTTCGGTTTCCCGATTTCCTTTTGTATATGATTCATAAAAATCAATGTTTTTTTGATATTTATCAATTCGCTGATTCATCAAATCTATCGCATATTTAAATTCAGCTACAGTCTCATTTCGATAAGTTTTCCCGGGATATCCCATTAGAAAGGTAAAGTCCCCCTCTTGAAATCCGTTTAGAGATGTCTTGAGATTGACTTCGGGTTGAAAGGGCACATTATCTTCATGATAAGGGCGTCCCACATTATCTGGAGATATATATGCCCGTAGAAAGGTAAAGTCTGCGGTATGACGTGGCCACATCCAGTTATCAATTTCTCCACCGAAATTTCCTATGTCCAGCGGGGGTGCATAAACGATTCGAATATCTCGCAGTCTTTTAAATTTATAGAGATAATAATTTTTTCCATTAAAGGTAGCTGCAATTTTTATTCTGGTATCCGGAGATTCAGCTTCCATGGCTTTGATAATCTTTTTTTGTTCCTTATCCAGAGTTTGCCATTTTTCCTCTAAGGACATATCCGGATGTATCTTGGAGATAACTTTCTCTGTGATTTCTTCGTACGAAATGAGAACATCCGCATATTTCCCGATGGCAACCAATTCCTCTTTCTTATTCCAGGCTATAAATCCATTTTTTAAATAGTCATTATTGGCATCAGAGGCTTGCTGAATCGTGGAAAATGCAACATGATGGTTTGTCAGGATGAGCCCCTCTTTGCTGACAAATGCACCAGTGCCACTGCCCAGATTCACAATTGCATTCATCAAACCTAAACCATCCTCCTTATACAAATCTGCCGGATTCATCTTAAGACCTAACTCGTCTAACTGTAATTCCTGCATCTGATGAGGCATCCACATCCCTTCATCTGCTGTTAAAATTGAATTTAGTAAAAGCACCGTCAGAACTATAATAATCAGAGTTATAAATTTCATATCATGGTCTCCATTTCATGTAGGAACAGATTCATTCTGAGCGTAGCGCCCGTCTGGCCACCCTGCCTGCTGCCCGCCTGGCATCGGACAGGCAGGCAGGCGGACAGGAAGAATCTCATAACTTCAATATTAACAAAAGATTCTTCGTCGCTTCGCTCCTCAGAATGACAGTTTAAGGTATATTTTCTCCTATTTTGCAGAAGTCTAATTTCAATTGGTAATGGAGTCAGGATTTCAAAATGAAGGAGTACCGGAGTAACCTTCTCAAGATTTTCAGCACTACTAAAAAAGGTGAACACTTGTTCAGGAGATTCGTTGATAAATGACTCTTTTTCTAAAATATATGTTCTCATTGCAGATACGAATCGGTACTGATTTTATTTGATTAATTACACAGGGGTCTGATACAAATATAAAATTTTTCCACTAATTTAAAAAGACATATGAATTTAATATAAACCAGAAATACAACCCTTTTTCCGCCACGATATAGTAAAATATTTTTAACGCATTAAGATCATTTTGTGCTTTTCGATCATGAAAGAAGATTCTATTTTTTTTGAGTTTAACACTTGTAAATCGGTTTGTGATTAAAATTTTTTTCAATTGATAATTATATTATGCCTTTTATATCTTTAACATAAATTTTGTGCTTTTTTACACATAATTGTTAAATCTAAAACATGGGAATGAAAATGGAAGCCTCTCCGGTGGAAAATTTGCCTCACTTTGATGAGACTCCTCTGAAAAAGATCTTAAAAAAATATGCAAATAAGAGAGGTGTCCTTATACCTGTACTTCAGGAAACTCAAAAATTATATGGATATTTGCCCAGATCGGCCATGTTATTAGTAGCCGAAGTCACCCAGACTGATATTAGTCAGGTTTATGGTGTTGCAACTTTTTATGCTCAATTCAGACTTACACCGATAGGCAAACATCTGATTCGGGTCTGTCATGGAACTGCCTGTCACGTAAGTGGAGCAACCCGAATAACTGAAGTTTGTGAAGAAGAACTCGAATTGAAAGATGGTGAAACCAGTTCGGATCTGAATTTTACCCTTGAATCTGTGGCTTGTTTGGGATGCTGCAGTTTAGCACCGGTAATGAATGTAGATGAGAACACATTCGGGCGTTTAACAGACCGGGAAGTACGTAAAGTTATTAAAAAGATGAAGAAATAATGGAGCATGCGGATATGGCAGTTTCAAAAAATGGTAGCACAAAAATAATTGTCGGGATGGCGAGTTGTGGAATTGCCGCAGGCGCGCAGGATGTGTTCGATGCCCTGGGAAATCAAATAAAAGAAATGGGTTTGAATGTCGAGTTAGGTATAACCGGTTGCATCGGGGCATGTTATCAGGAGCCTCTGGTGGAAATAAAATCTCCGAATTTACCTTCTGTAATTTACGGAGATATCAGCGTTAAAAAAATTAAGCCATTGTTGGAAAAACATGTGATAAATCATCAGATCATTGAAGAGTGGGCTGTTTTTGGTGAGGGATTGCATACTCCGGAGCAAGATTTATTTAAGAATCAATTAAGAATCGTGTTGCGAAATGCCGGCGACATTGATCCGGAGAATATTGAAGATTATATCACTAAAGATGGTTATAAGGCGATCCAAAAAGTACTAAAGGAATTGAAACCAGATGATGTCATAGCAGAGATAAAAACATCAGGTATTAGAGGAAGAGGGGGTGCCGGATTCTCCACCGGATTGAAGTGGCAATTTGCCCGCCAGTCCCAGAGTAAGGAAAAATATATCATTTGTAATGGCGATGAGGGAGATCCTGGTGCTTTTATGGATCGGAGTATTATGGAGGGAGATCCCCATAGCGTTCTGGAGGGGATGTTAATAGCCGGTTATGCAATTGGTGCCCAGGAAGGCATTATTTATGTGCGGGCAGAGTATCCGCTGGCAGTTCATCGTTTGGAGATTGCAATTCAGCAGGCCAAAAAACGGGGATTCCTGGGTAACAAGATATTAGGAAGTAAATTTTCTTTCACTGTAAATCTGAAACTGGGAGCCGGAGCTTTTGTATGCGGAGAGGAAACCGCCCTGATTGCCAGCGTGGAAGGTAAAAGAGGAATGCCCAGACTGCGCCCGCCTTTTCCCGCAGTCAGGGGACTATGGGACAAACCTACCAATATCAATAATGTGGAAACATTTGCCAATATTCCCTGGATCATACTCAAAGGTGCGAAAGAGTATGCAAGCCTTGGAACAAAGGAGAGCAAAGGGACCAAAGTTTTTGCGTTAGCTGGAAAGATAAAAAGAGGTGGGATGGTAGAAGTACCCATGGGTATGTCTTTGCGGGATGTTATATATAAAATTGGTGGCGGTATTAAAGATGATAAAGAATTCAAAGCGGTTCAATTAGGCGGACCATCTGGCGGGTGTGTACCCGGTTCTCTGCTCGATACTCCGGTTGATTACGACTCTTTGACTGAAACGGGTGCCATTATGGGATCTGGCGGAATGGTGGTTATGGATGATCGTACCTGCATGGTGGATGTGGCAAAATTTTTCCTGAAATTTACTCAGGAGGAATCGTGCGGTAAATGTACTTTTTGCCGCCTGGGAACCAAGAGAATGCTGGAAATTTTGGAAAGAATAACAGAGGGTCAGGGTAAACCGAATGATATTGAAAAACTTGAGTCACTCTCTGAATACATAAAACAGGGATCGTTATGTGGCCTGGGGCAAACCGCTCCAAATCCTGTTCTAACCACTATTCAATACTTCCGCGAAGAATATGAAACCCACATTAACGAAAAAAAATGCCCTGCTAAAAGTTGCAGGGAACTTATTGAATACCGGGTTATCCCTGATAACTGTACCGGTTGTACTCTATGTGCGCGAGTATGCCCGGTCGATGCAATCACTGGAACCAAAAAAGAACTCCATTTTATAGATCCTCAAATTTGTACCCACTGTGGTGCCTGTTATGATGCCTGTAAATTCGAGGCAATCGATATTCTAACTGGGATCTCAGAGGAAAAAGCCACAACACTTCAGGGGCAAAATGTTACCTGAGACAAAA
>CBDUVK010000095.1:0-9333 GCA_965370645.1 uncultured bacterium | reverse complement strand
TAAGAAATTGAACTTTCTCAGGACCGATCAATTTTCATTTCAGAACCAGGTCATCAGATATGCCCCCCAATTGAGTGACCAAAATCTTGTAATAGTCATTAAAACCGCCTCGTCAGTGGTAAAGGCTTGATTTAATTTATAGTTGCATTAACTATTGATCATACTTAAATTTTTCGTTACTTTTTGCGTGGTTTGGGGCGGTAGCTCAGTTGGTTAGAGCACTACGTTGACATCGTAGGGGTCGTCAGTTCGACTCTGGCCCGCCCCACAGCCGAAGGCCACGAAAACTTCGTGGCTTTCTTTACTATGTTTCGAGATGGATGAATAAAAATGGCAGCAAAAATTAACATAAAATTTCCTGATGGTTCGGTAAAACAGTTTCCGAAAGGTATTTCAGGTTTAGAGATTCTGCAGACCCTAAATCATAAAATACAGAAGGAAGCCACCGGCATCATGATCAATGGAGAGGTGAGAAGCCTGCCTGAACCCATTCAGGACGATGCTGAGATCCGCATACTTACTTTTGCCGATGAAGAGGGGAAAGATGTATTCTGGCATAGTTCTGCGCATTTAATGGCCCATGCAGTGCAACGGATCTTCCCTGATACCAAGTTCGGTATTGGACCTCCCATAGATGCTGGATTCTACTACGATATCGAGCTTGATCATGCCATCAGTCCGGAAGATTTCGAAAAGATCGAAGCCGAAATGGCAAAAATAGTAGATGAAAACCATCCCATTCAACGCCGGGAATGGAATAAAAAGGATGCAATCCAATATTTCAAAGAGCATAATGAGGACTTAAAACTTGACTTGCTGGAAGAACTTGAAGATGGTATTTCTACTTACTCTCAGGGAGATTTTACTGATTTGTGCAGAGGGCCCCATCTTCCCTCGACCGGAAAGATTGGTAAGAATTTTAAGCTATTGAATGTTGCAGGAGCATATTGGCGTGGTGATGAAAAAAATAAAATGCTGCAGCGGCTGTATGCGACTTCGTTTCCCAAAAAGAAGCTCCTGGAAGAACACATTCATCGTCTTGAGGAAGCAAAAAAAAGGGATCATCGCAAATTAGGCAAGCAGCTTGATTTATATAGCATTCAGGAAAGTGTTGGAAATGGTCTTATTCTGTGGCATCCCAAGGGAGCACAAGTTAGACGAATAATGGAAGAGTTTACCATAAAAGAACATTACAAAAACGGGTATGAACTTGTCTATACCCCACATGTAGCTAAACTTGACCTTTGGAAAACCAGTGGACATACCGGGTTTTATCAGGAATATATGTTCTCTCCTATGGATGTGGAAGAGGTGGATTATCAACTTAAACCAATGAACTGTCCGTTCCATATTATCATCTATAAAAACCATATCAGGAGTTACCGGGATTTGCCAATTCGCCTGTTTGAATTGGGTAACGTCTATCGTTTTGAGAGATCGGGGGTTCTGCACGGCCTCATGCGAGTAAGAGGTTTTACTCAAGATGATGCTCACATTTTCTGTACCCCTGAAAATCTCAATGAAGAAATTTCCCGGGTTCTGGATTTCACACTATACATACTCAGAACGTTTGGTTTTACGGAATACGAAATATATCTTTCCACCCTTCCCGAAAAATTTGTTGGTGAAATAGAAAATTGGGACAAGGCAACCGAAGCACTTAAATATGCGCTTGATAAGAGTGGACTCCCCTATGAGATCGATCCCGGTGAAGGTGTATTTTATGGTCCAAAGATCGACATTAAAATCAAGGATTCAATCGGACGGTCCTGGCAATGTTCCACCATCCAGGTTGATTTTAATCTTCCGGAACGATTTCAGGTGGAATATATCGCAGAAGATGGTCAGCCTCATCAACCGATTGTTATCCATCGGGCACTCATGGGATCCGTGGAAAGATTTTTTGGTATACTTATAGAGCATTATGCCGGCGCTTTTCCGGTTTGGCTTGCACCGCTGCAAGTTATCGTGATTCCCATTGCAGAGCGACATCATGCCTACGCCCGAAAAGTTTATGAAGCACTTTTAAAAGAAGAATTCCGTGCCGAAATTGACTCAAGAAACGAGAAAGTAGGATATAAGATTCGCGAAGCAGAAGTGAATAAGACTCCTTATATGATTATAGTTGGGGATCAGGAAGCCGAAAGTGAGCAAGTATCAGTAAGGCAAAGAGGTAAGGGTGATCTGGGAAAAATGGATCGTGGAGAATTATATAAAAAAATTAAAGAAGATATCGATAAAAAACAATAAATTTAACCAAATTAAAGGAGTGCCATATTAGTAAAGATACCGATGTTCGGGTGAACGAACAGATCAGAGTTCAGAATGTTCGTTTAATTGCTCCTGATGGAGAACAGATCGGAATTATATCGACAAGTGAAGCTCTGGAGAAAGCCGAGAATTACGGACTGGATCTGGTGGAAGTATCACCCAATGCAAAACCGCCAGTCTGTAGAATAATGGATTTTGGCAAGTACAAATATGAACAGAGCAAAAAAGAGAAGATAAGCAAGAAAAAGCAACATATCATTATTGTCAAAGAATTGAGATTAAGACCCAGAACTGACGATCATGATCTGGAAACCAAATTACGGCATGCCCGGAAATTTCTGGAACAAAAAAATAAGGTGAAAATTACCATATTTTTCAGGGGTCGGGAAATGGCTTACAGAGATTTTGGGACAAAACTCATGGAAAGAGTGGTTCATTTACTTGAAGATGTAGCCAAAGTTGAATCGGAACCGAAGATGGAACATCGTCGTATGATCATGGTTTTAACCGCAAAAAATTAGAAAATATGAAATAAAATAGTAAGGGGTAAACATGCCGAAGATGAAATCATGTCGCGGGGCTAAAAAACGCTTTAAAGTAAGTGCCTCCGGAAAAATTAAATCACGTCGGGCATATAAAAGTCATATCCTGACGAGTAAAACAACCAAAAGAAAACGAAATTTGCGAAAGGCGGCTTATCTCCATCCGGTTGATGAAGCACGCGTTCACAAAATGATTCTAGAATAAGCAAACTGAGGGGAAAAAAATGCCTAGAGCAAAAAATAATGTGGCAGCTAAAAGCCGCCATAAAAAAATATTAAAGATGGCCAAGGGTTATCGACTTTCCCGCGGGAAATTATACAAATCCGCCAAAGACCAGGTAGATAAGAGCCTACTATATGCCTATCGTGACCGACGCCAAAAAAAGAGACATTTCAGGGCATTATGGATTATCAGGATCAATGCAGCCTGCCGCCTTCACGGCGTTTCATACTCAAAATTTATCCATGCACTGCAGGATAAAAACATCGAACTGGACCGTAAATCCCTGGCCCATCTGGCCATGCACGAACCGGAAGCTTTTGAACAACTGGTTCAGCAAGTGACCGCCTAATTCCACGCAAAATAAAAAAAAAGGAATTGGAAGCACATTTCAATTCCTTTTTTTTTATCTTTAGGAAATATTGATATTTTATTCTCAAAAAACCTGGGGATATTCAGATCAAATTTTCCAGGGAAAGATTATAAAACACCGTTGTTATATCATTGGTATAAGTGAGTATGAAATGAATATTGAAAACATTCGATCGAAGTTTTTGGAAAAAGTAAATCAGATAAAAAGCACCCAGGAATTTGAGGCGCTGCGTATAAAATTTCTGGGTCGAAAAGGATTTATTCAGGAACTTTATTCCTCAATGCCTAAAATCGATCCAAAAGATAGACCAAAATTTGGTAAGAAAGTTAACGATCTTCGTAAAGAGATAGAAGAAAAAATTGAAGAATTAAAAACGAAATTTGTCAAGAAGAAAACTGAAAAAATTTTAGATACCACCCTGCCTGGACGGAGGCCTTTCGTGGGACGTAAACATCCCCTCACTCAGGTTCAGGAAGAAGTAAAGAGATTTTTCCTGCGATTAGGTTTCTCAGTCGCCGATGGTCCTGATGTGGAAACGGATTATTACAATTTTACCGCACTGAATTTTCCGGAAAACCATCCGGCACGGGCCATGCAGGATACCCTGTTTATCACAGATGATATAGTATTGCGAACTCATACATCCCCGGTTCAAATAAGAACCATGTTGCAGCAGCCTCCCCCCATCCGCATCATTGCTCCGGGCCGCGTTTATCGCCGGGATACTCCGGATGCAAGCCACTCCCCTTTCTTTCATCAAGTAGAAGGACTGTTTGTCGATAAGGGTGTTAGTTTTGCTGATTTAAGGGCGGTCATACAGGAATTCGCTAAATATATCTTTGGAGAGGATATTCATGTACGGTTCAGACCGAGTTTTTTTCCATTTACAGAACCCAGTATGGAATATGATTTCAACTGCATCTTTTGTCGCGGGAAAGGGTGTAAGGTTTGTAAATATACAGGCTGGGTAGAGATTTCCGGTGCCGGAATGGTTCACCCCAATGTTTTCAAGGCAGTTAACTATGATCCATCTATATATACTGGCTATGCTTTCGGTATGGGCATCGATCGCATTACCATGTTAAAATACAATATAGACGACATACGTCTGTTTTTTGAGAATGACATGCGCTTTTTAGAACAGTTCTAGTCTTATTATTTTTGAAAGATGAAGGAACATAATGAAGATATCCTATAACTGGTTGAAGGATTATCTAAACCTAACAATTGAACCTTATCAACTGGCAGATCGGCTTTCTTTGGTGGGCTTCGAAGTTGAGGAGGTCACCCAAAGAAAGTTTGACTTTCCCCACGTCGTTATTGGACAGGTACTGCGGGTAGAGGTTCACCCTAATGCTGATAAATTGAAACTATGCAAAGTTTCTACCGGAGATGAAGAACTCTCGATCGTGTGCGGTGCACCTAATATTGCCAACGGCCAGGTTGTGGCTGTGGCAAAAATCGGGGCAATACTGCCCAATGGCTTGAAAATTCATAAAACAAAAATCAGAAATGTGGAATCCCGGGGCATGATTTGTTCACAAGCTGAATTGGGACTGGAAGATCATTCCGAAGGGATTTGGGTTTTACCAGATGGGCTGCCGGTTGGCGCACCTTTAGACAAAGCTATGGAATTAGAGACTGATTATATATTTGATATTGCAGTAACACCCAACCGGCCTGACTGCCTTAGCCATCTAGGAATAGCACGGGAGATCGGTGCTCTACTCAACCAAAAATTTCGCAAACCCGTCACTAAAATTGCTGAGATAGCTGAAAACGCTGCAGATCACATTCAAATTCAACTAGACTCTCCAGAGGGATGTCCCAGATACTCTGCCCGCATGATCCGCAATGTGAAAATTGGTGAATCCCCTGGCTGGCTTGTCCGTCGTCTGGAAGCGGTGGGTATGCGATCGGTCAATAATGTGGTTGATATTACAAATTTTGTGCTTATGGAAACCGGACATCCTTTACACGCCTTCGACTATGATCTGATTCAGGGCAAAAAAATAGTTGTACGCGAGGCCCGGGAAGGAGAACTTTTTACCACCCTGGATGATAAAGAACGGACATTGAAGAAGGGTACTATACTGATTTGTGATGCCGAGAATCCTGTAGCCATTGGTGGAATTATGGGTGGTTTAAATTCCGAAGTCACCAATGATACCCATAATATTCTTCTTGAAAGTGCTTACTTTGATCCCGAAAGTATTCAAATCAGCTCCCGCTATTTAGGATTGTCCACCGAAGCATCGCAGAGATTTGAACGCGGTGCAGATCCGAACGGTACTATATATGCGATGGATAGGGCAACCCAACTCATTGCCCAACTGACTGGCGGAGAAGTATATCACGGTGTGGTGGATGCTTATCCGAAAGTTCATTCTGTCTGGAAAATTCCGCTGGAAATTACCCAGATCAATAATTTACTGGGTACCTCCCTGAGCAAGAAAAAAATACGAGACATTCTGGAACGTATTGATCTTCAGGTGGAAGCTGGCGATGTAATCATCCCAACCTTCAGACCCGATCTTCATGGTGTTGAAGATCTGGCCGAGGAAATCGCACGGCATTATGGCCTGGATAATATTCAACCGCGGCCACAGTTCCGAATTGATTACAACGTGAAGGTAAATTTTTTTGATGTTTTTATTGATCAAATAAAAAATGAATTATCAGGTATGGGATTGCAGGAAGTGATCACCAGCAGTATGGCGAATAGCCAGCTGTGGGAGAAAGTCACCGGGGAAAAACTCTGTCCCATCATGAATCCCATTTCGAAGGATCTGGATGGGCTGCGGAATGGTCTAATACCCAGTATAACACAGGTGGTCCAGTACAATCGCAACCGAAAAAATCAAGACTTAAAACTATTTGAAATTAATCGCATTTTTCTCCCTCCCCCTGACAAAAACAGACAGCCGATTGAGCAGGTACACTTAGCCATCGTACTATGTGGAAAGCAGGAAGGTTCGGGATGGACTTCTTCGCAACAGAGTGCTGATTTTTATGACATTAAGGGATTAGTGGAGGCCATCTGCCACAAAATATCTCTTGACAACTGGCAATTTATTTCTTATTCTGATTCAGTGATTCAGCAGAACGGATTAGCTGTTTCTGTAAATAAGAAGATGATCGGAAAGCTGGGACGCCTACAACAGCGGGTACTGGAATTATTCGAGATTGATGAGGAAGTATTTGTTGCAGAGTTGGACGTTCGCAAACTATTCGATTACCGGCAAGTTGATAAAAAATACAAACCTATACTCCGTTTTCCTGCCGTCGAAAGAGACCTGGCTTTCATCGTAGAAGAGCAACTTCATGCACAGAATCTGGTTGATCTAATCTCAAAAACTGGTGGATCGTTACTGACGGAAATAGAAATTTTTGATGTTTTCCGTGGTAAACAGATACCTGAAGGTGCCAAAAGTATCGCCATACGGTTAAATTTTCAGTCTCCCAAGAAGACTTTAACAGAAGAAGAAGTTAATGTAATTATGGAAAAAATTATCTCCGGAGCACAGAAGTCCTTTCAAGCAAAATTACGGGAATAATAGTGGATCCTGAAGTAAAGAGTACATTTAAACAATATGGTAGATTACTTGAACGGGTCAAAAAACTGGTTGCGGTAATTAATAAATTATCTGAGGAGAATGATAAACTTAAGCAAGACATTTCCAGGTTAGAAGAAAAGGTTACCAATAGTAACCCGGAAGCATTTGAATTAAAGGAAGAATTAAAAAAGCTAAAATTTGAGAATAAAACCTTAAAGGAGAAGGAAACTAAAATTAAGACAAAAATAGAACGTCTTACAGTCAAGTTAGAACAATTACATTTATAAATTTAATATTATATATTTAACTATCTATTTCTATTACATTCGATGGAAAAAAATTCAGTAAAAGTTAATATTTTAGGATCAGAGTATGCTTTAAAATCGGATGCCGATCCTGAATATATCAGTGATCTTGCGTCTTATGTTGATCAGAAGATGCAGAAACTTCAACAGGGATCATCCACCCACGCACCGCTAAAGATCTCGGTACTAACTGCCGTTAATATCAGTGACGAACTTTTCCGTCTGAAACAAAAATATGAAAAATTAGTAAAAGAAATAGAATCAGCAAGTGAAGAAATTACGGAGAATTTAGACAATTTTTTAAATCAGTATTCTGATTTAGTGGAATAGTCCCTGAATTTCTTAGGGTGTTGTATTTGGGAAGAACCAACACCAAAAAAGAGGGAGCTTGACTCTGGGCGTCTAACGCAGGCCTCCTTTAGCGGAGGAAGCGTGAACCGTTTAGGCGGGCACCCACTGTGCATAGCACGGTTCTTCTTCCAAATCCGCCCTAAGGATTCAGGGTTTTTTATTTAATGGATGATTAGTAAATAACAATAACATATTCGTCGACTACCTTTTACGAAAAGGTACGAAGGAGGAAATGATTCATGAATTGGTATGTTGGATTGTTGATCGGGTTCGTAGTCGGCACGGTCAGTCTATGGCTATTTTTAAAATACTTTTCTGGAAAAAATCTGCTTCGGGCTCAAAAAGAAGCCGATCGGATCTTGGAAGAAGCCAAATCCGAATCGGAATCAATAAAAAAAGAAAAAATGATCGAAGTCCAGGAAGAATTATTCGAACATAAGCAGAAACTTGAAAAAGAAATTGAAGATATAAAAAAGGGTCTTACAGATCAGGAAGCAAAGCTGGACAATAAAGAACTCGAGATTGACCGAAAAGCCGAAATGATTGCCAAGAAAGAGAAGGATGTTGGAATACTTGAGAAGAAGCTTAATGAAAGGGATGAATATATTCAGAAAAAAACTGAAGAGCTCAACCATGTATTGACCGAACAGATTGCGAAATTGGAGGAAATTTCCGGTCTTAAGCGAGATGAAGCTCGGGATTTACTGATTAAAGATATGGAGGAGGAGGCTAAGGAAGAAGGGAGAAAGATTGTAAATAAAATAGTTGATCAGACAAAATTAGAAGCAGATAGACGGGCGATGGAGATTGTTGTATCAGCCATCCAACAATCTGCTGCTGAACAATCTGCCGAAGCAACTGTTTCGGTGGTCATTCTGCCTAACGATGACATGAAGGGTCGCATTATTGGCCGCGAAGGTCGTAACATCAGAGCTTTTGAAATGGTTACCGGGGTTGATGTTATTATTGATGATACCCCGGAGGTAGTTATACTAAGCTCATTTAATACGTTTCGCAGAGAAATCGCCAAAATTGCGATGGAAAAATTAATTCTTGACGGACGAATCCACCCGGCCCGTATTGAAGAAGTAGCGCAAAAAACCGAAGAAGAAGTCAAAAGTTCTTTCAGGGACATTGGAGAGCACGCCATGCTGGATGCCGGTGTCCATGGCTTGCCTGATGAAATTATCGAATTGGTAGGGAAGTTAAAGTATCTCACCTCATATGGCCAGAATGTCCTGAACCATTGTATGGAGGTTGCCTATCTGGCAGGAATAATGGCAGCAGAATTAGGCTTGGATCCCAAGTTGGCGAAGCGCGCAGGTTTGTTGCATGACATCGGAAAAGCCGTCGATCGACATAGCGATATCCCCCACACCCAGATTGGTTCGGAACTGTTGAAAAAATACAATGAAAATCCCCAGGTAATCAATGCAGTTGAAAGTCATCATGAAGAGGAAGGAGCCACTTCCCCCTACACAATTCTGGTCGCCGCAGCGGATTCTATTTCCGGAAGCCGACCAGGCGCCCGGCGGGAGACGCTGGAGACTTTCATCAAACGGATGCATAGCCTGGAAGAGATAGCCAAAAAATTTGAAGGTGTGGAAACAGCCCACGCAATTCAGGCAGGACGGGAAGTGCGGGTGATAGTAGATTGCGATCACATGGACGACAATCGGGCTAAGGATTTGGCCAGAGAGATCGCTCAAAAAAT
>CBDUVK010000094.1:0-9412 GCA_965370645.1 uncultured bacterium | reverse complement strand
TTCAAATGTCAGTAATGTTATGCATTAAATCCTATGTTTGAAGTGAGAAATGTTAATTATTGATATTTAATAAATTTGGTATGATAATTAATTGAATGTTATTGCGAGGAGTGAGAGCGACGAAGCAATCTCATTTTCTATAATTGAAGAAGGGGATTGCTTCGCTATGCTCGCAATGACATACCACTGAGTTTAGAAGCTAAAGCAATAATCATATTATTTAATTTTCAGGAACTGTTGTTAATAACCATCTGTTAATATATATTTTCAGTTTTATTGCATAAAATCGATACCGGCAACACTTTTGTAAGGAGTATACATGAGACTTTTCTTAACATCTATCAGCCTGATAACATTCATTTTCTCAATGATTTTTGCACAATCAGATGAATCTGTGATCTCTGCAAGATTTATCAGTTCCGTTGAAGAATATAAACCGGGTGATAGCTATTCTCTGGCCGTGGAAGTTAACATTCAGCAACCTTTCCATATAAACGCCCGGGAGCCAAGTGAAGATTTTCTGATACCTACTACATTGGAAATTGAAGTGCCGGAAGGCGTGGGTGTAGGCAAAATGACGTTTCCAAAGGCCCTGGTTAAAAAATTTGAATTTTCCGAGAATCCACTTGCCGTCTATGAAGAAACCATCCACATCTATACCACACTGAGTATCAGCAGTGAATACCAGGGATCTGAACTTTTATTACAGGGAACGTTAGGATATCAGGCATGTGATCACCATACCTGTATGGCACCCGATGAAATAAATTTCAGTCAAAAGTACAGCATGGCTGGTCCAGATCAGGAACTGAAGCATGTCTATCAGGAAATATTCTCCGCTCAACCACAACCCGAGCAACCGGACATCACTTCTGCTGCTGAAGAGGGGGGTCTGGCAGCAACTATAACTGAAAAGGGCTGGATATTGACCTTCATGCTGGTTTTCGTCGCTGGTTTGGCTCTAAACTTAACCCCCTGTGTGTACCCTCTTATTCCCATCACTATCAGTTATTTTGGCGGTCAGGCAGAGGGAAAAAAAGGTGGACTCATCTTTCATGCAATGACCTATGTGCTCGGTATGGCCTTTACCTACTCCATATTAGGTGTACTGGCGGCACTCTCTGGAAATCTCTTCGGCGCAGCTTTGCAAAACCCCTACGTCCTGGTTGCAATTGCAATCATTATGGTAACCCTGGCACTGAGTATGTTCGATCTTTATGAGATCCGGGTCCCGACATTTCTGGCGAATTTCGCCGGGGGTGCAAAAAAAGGATACTTCGGGACCTTCTTCATGGGACTGACGGTAGGAATCGTAGCCGCTCCCTGTATTGGACCCTTTGTATTAGCCTTGCTTACCTTCGTGGGTGAAAGAGGAGATGTGTTCTTGGGATTCAGCATGTTTTTCGTGCTGGCTCTGGGACTGGGTGTACCATTTATTTTTCTGGCCATGTTTTCCGGTAGTCTCAATAAGATTCCCCGTTCCGGAGCCTGGATGATCTGGGTGCGCAATATCTTCGGATTTATCCTCATTGGGATGGCTATCTACTTCTTGCAACCGTTATTTCCATCAACAGTTTTGTATTACCTGGCCTTTGCTTTTACCGCATTGATTGGCGGAATTTACATGGCCTGGTTAGAGCCTACCGAGGTTCCTGGAAAAACCTTTAGCATCATTCGCAACCTGATTGGTATCATCTTTTTCATTTTAAGTATACTGTTCTTCAGCTATAGCATTGAGAATGCTGTTGAAAAAAGCACTTTTTCCAAACAAGCAATCGGTGCTGAGAGCCAGGATATGATTAATTGGAAATCATATTCAGAGGAGCTTCTGCAACAGGCTAGCCGGGAAAATACGCCGGTCATGCTGGATTTTTATGCAGATTGGTGCATTCCCTGTAAAGAATTGGATAAATTTACATTCTCCCAAGCAGAAGTAATTGAACTCTCCCGTCAATTTCTGATGATGAAGGTTGATCTCACCAAAGCCGGTGATCCAGAGACTCAGGAGTGGAGGAAAAGATATGCAATTAAAGGTGTACCAACCCTGATTTTCCTGAAGCCCTCACTGCAGGAAATGAAAGATTTACGGGTGGTTGGATTCCTGGAGAAAGAGGATTTTTTACTGCTTATGAAGCAAGCACTGGAATCCAAAATAGATATGAATCTAAAATAGCAGGTTATTTAGCGGACTTATTAGTATTTGATAAAAGAACTGTCTATTTTTAATTGAAAAGTTTAACAGGCAGACATAAATATATGCGTTCCCTTTTACTCACCTGCTGGTTATTTGTAAAGTTGATCTGGGGTCGGATCTTATATCCGATGCTGGATGTATACCCCCACAACAAATTTTTTCCTATACCCAAACGTACCATATATAAGAAGGCACTGGCGGATTATTTTTTTAGGAATTAGTTTTCCCTGTATCCCTAAAGCCAGAGGTACCTGTTCAGATATTAGGAATCTTCCTGGGAGAGGCTGTCCGGTGTCTGCCGGTCTTCCAATTCAAATAATGGCAGATTAAATTCATATGCTTTAAGAAAAATCATTGACAAAAATTTTTCGCCAGGTTTTTCTACCGTCTGCACCATTACATTTGCCCGGACCGGAAACCAATCATTTTGTATTTTTCGAAGCTCCAGGCTGGTAGATAGCCCCGAGCTTACTTTATCATCCACATAAATTTGGGTATTCCATCCGGTGCACAACCACTTGCCTTCAACTTCCTTGTAATCCGGGTAGTTAACCACCTTCTCAGACGTGGTTTCCACTTCAAATGAAATAAGCCGTCCCGAGCGGAAAAACCTTTTTCTTACCGTGGCCTGAATGCCCCCTTCAGCCGTCACATAAGATACAAATACCGAATCGCCCCTAAATTCAGCTTCTGTCCCGGCTGGTATATCATCCAGTGGGGAGATGATCAGGTAGTTCAACCAATCCAGAAAAAATCCCTGGAATTGATTTTTCATTAATTGTATTTTCTCTAAAAATTTGGGGCGTTCAGCATCATTTTCCATCTCAGGAAAAGGTTGTAAAACATAATAGATCTTCCCACCCCGGGTCCAAATGAATTTAAGGGGATAGGTATTGACTGTATCCCCCATTTCTTCCATAAAGTTAATATAGACTTGAGTTGATAAATAACAGGTAAAGTTCTGTATATTACTGGCCATTAAATAATAATAATAAGGTTTGGCTCTCTGCTTAAATGTATCCCATGAGTCTTGTACGTTTTGGGAATACCCGGGAGACAAGAGTAGAAGTATAAGGATACAATATCTGGCACGGAATTTCATTTTCACCCCGGTTTTTTTATTCAGAATTTAATATGCAGGACAGATAAATGCAGCAGACTTTGTTTTTTACAATGGCTTGGAAAATTTGACTGGATTTTCAGTTTAAAAAAACAGCAACTATAATACTAATCAAATATGACCCGGTATGGTATAATGCTCTCAATATTTACCAAACACTGTTATAAAAATCTGATAATTCTTGGTAATGTCATCTACATAAGAGATGGTTTGGTCATAACCATAAAAGTAGCCATAATTGGGTACACCCAGCTCCCAGACTTCAAGATGCATGCGCCATTGTTTACGGGTTAATTTCAGAAGACATTCCCTAACAGCTTCCCAGGATCGAGGATCCAAATCGAGATATCGGGCAACTGCCCGGGCATCATAAATTCTACCAACACCACAATTGTAGGCCGCAAGTGCTAATTTTACGCGATTATCCCTGTCCGCATCGGGAAATTTTTGAAGCTGTTTGTAGAGGTGGTAAATCCCTGCAGCTATATTATCTCTCGGGTTATTTGCGATATACTCAATATCCATCTCGCGCCGGATCTCCCTGGCTGTGGATGGCATGATTTGCATCAGACCCATAGCCCCGACGTGGCTCCGGGCATTCTCCTTAAATCGGGATTCTTTTAAAATCAGCATGATAATCAGACGCCAGTCAAATCCATAACGTTTCGAGTACTTTCGAATCACAGGATAATAGTTTTGAACTTTATTTTCAAAATCTCGCGGAAGGGTGGTTTTTCTAAACTCTTCGTATTGCTTTTTTTCTTCAATTCTTTTTTTAACGAAGTTCAACAAAGAATCTGATTCAGCATTCATCAAAGCATACTTTGCAGGTCTTTGGCAAGCCAAATTTAGCGTGACAATAATAATAAGTACTATAATTATGGCTAAAGACAATTTCATATAAATATCACTCAAATTACCCGGAAAACTCCACTTTATTTAGCAGACCCGTACTGAGCTCCAGAGGTTGACAGGTCTGAATCAAAATAAGATATAAAATATTTCTCAGCGTGACTCGCGACACAGCATTCAAATCCAAATCAGAAAGTTGGCCTCTATTCCGGCATAGAATATGGAAAGGACCTTTTCTGAAAATCAATCATGATATATTTAATTCAGACTCATACCGATAATCAAACCGACAATCAGTCCAATCATGATGAATATGCCACAGACAACCACTCCGACGGCTAAATTACCTTTTTCCAGTTCAACGGGAATATCAAAATGGGTGAACCGGTTGATTAATCGATAAGTGATGATTGCGGATGCGATCCCCAGCATCACACCCACTATGGCGTAAATTGCATTCAAAAAGAGGGGTATTTCATACCACATAATTAGCTCCCCGATTATTTATTGCGTTAAAAATTTTTTTTATTCATGGACAAAACGGCCAAACCATTTAAAAATAAAAAAAGTGATGAAGGTAATAATAATTCCCTCCAATACGAGTCCAATCCCAATAGCTAATCCGATAGCACCACTCAGCCAGATAGAAGCAACGGACAAAATACTGCTTGAAGAAATTTTATCCCGGATAATTATGATAATGCCCAGGAGGATCATCCCCAGCATAATATTTCCTGCGATTTGCTGCGGTTGGGAGACCAGCAGGGGAGAGAAACTGAGTGTTACTATCATAAAAAGGCACGCACCAATGCCAATAAAGATGAGACTAAGCAGATAGTGGATCTTTTCTTTTTCCGGTCTCGACCAACCAATGATAAATACACATAAGGATGTCAACAGTAATTTTACCACATTCAATAGAAAGGAAGAAAAGAGAAAATCCATAAATATCCAGTCTTTTTAAAAATTTTACACATTTATAACATTCCAGTCAATGCCTTTTTTGGAATGAAAACTGCTGCCGAATAAAATTGAGTTGATAATATTCAAGCAGGGCTTGATGCCCAAAGGCATATTTTAGATCGGGAGTCTTCAGGTTTCCCATAAGTTGTTGCAATCGAGAATTGTGATCGACGGCAGGATATTGATAGTACAGATCTTCAAGGTAGCGGGCAAAACCAGGGTTGTGATTAACCCCGGCCCATATATAAAACAGAGGTAGTAATAAATTAAGATGAAAGAGTTGACAGCGTTTTTGCCCGATACTGTAGTCTGAAAGACCGCCAGTACCCAAAAGTTGTTTAAAAAACATTTTTAGATCCATGCTCAAAGGCAAATTTAGTGTTTTTTTTACATCCCCTATCAAATGTCCAAGCGGGGCTCTTTTCATATGGGATTCCAGCAATATTTTGAATAGTGACCGATTTTGATAGTGGTGTAGAATTTGGGAGAAGCCCGCCAGACGATTGTAGGGATTATTATAGGGGCGTAACCTGGCAAAATTCCATTGGATCAGATTCTGACCTGGCAAGGTAAATATATGGGCAAACTGTCTCTTAAGATGATTTATCAATTTATAAGGAAGTGATGGCGCAAGATGTATAGAATTTTTTAGGGGTCTCTGCAAAAGACCTGCCTGCCATGCCAAGAGGATCCAGAAAATAAGTGGTGATCTCTGAAGTGGATGCACAGAGTCAATAATTTTGGTGGGCGGCATCAACTTTACCAATTGAACAAAGGGTTGACTGTTTTTATTATATCCCAATGCTTTGGCGAGACTCAAATAGATGGTGGTTTCCCACCCATATTCAGATATCCAATGGCGTAGTTCGGCACATTTACGCAAAAATCTTCTCCAGGCCAGTTTTTTGGGATCAAAAGGAACCGTATTAAAATTTGCGGCTGTGAAATTGACTGGTGTACCCTGATTTTTTAATAGTTCCATGGACTGTAGCCAGCAATCAGGTGACATACTCAAGTGTTGTGAGATTACAAAGTGTGGAAAGCGGTGAGCCAGTGCAACAGGTAAATTCTCCGGGGGTGTCCAGAGAATATGAAGAATAACCTGACTATAACGTCGATCGTTTTCATGACCATGTCGAAACCAACCTTGCCACTCACGGTGGAATTCTATGTCACCCCGCATGAGAGTACCCCCAACTTTGATAACGGCATTCAGATAATCTGGCCCATTATCGTTGTTGGGAACTCCCTTATCCACGAACTCCAGTGACTCTTTATCCAGAGTCTGCAAACGATTCTTTAGAAAATCGGGGTGATCAAATGTCCAGAAAAGATAATATTCAGGAATATGAAAATTCAGCTGTTTACTTTTTTTGATTTGCATTCCTACCTCCCAAACATTATATTTATTACAATTGTAATATAACTATAATAATAATCAATCGCAATACTTTTTCTCATTTTCATATGAACAAGACAGCATTATCCAAACGTATTCGAGATGTCATAAAGAAACGCGGAATGACTCAACAAGATCTGGCCTCTTTATTACAAATAAGTCAGCCTGCTATATCGTTGTATTTACGAGGACGCATCCCTCCCGCAGATATACTGTATAAAATTGCCCGGATCGGTGAGACTACCGTTGAGTGGCTCCTGACCGGAGGCCCGCACTCGGAACAATCCAGGGTTCAGGAACAACCAGCAGTATACGGAAATCAACAGCAGTTCATGGACCTCTGGGTTACACTGCCCCCCCCGGTTCAAAAAAGCCTGCTTATACTGATGCGACATCTTGTGGGAAAATTGAGTGGCTGAAAAGAAGCTTCCAATTCATGACAAGTTTCACTGCTATATGGTTATGTTTTACAGAACATCACCACATCTCTTGATGAACTTTGCTATAGAATTGATCATTGATTTTCGAATCGGATTGCCATACAATCGATGAAACTATTTAAAGTTTCTATGATACAGAAGAGCTAAAATATCAGGTAGAATCTATTACGACTGTCGTTGTTGCAGGGATGTGACTACTTGGAATAAAGTATTCTTTTCCGAAAGCGGTTGAACAGACTGCAGGGAAACTAAAGCATCCTCATAGTAGGTATTAATTTGATGTTCGATCCCAGCAGTGATCTTCAAATCGATTAAGGCATTTTTGAGTTCCTTCAGGGAAGTAAAACCGGAAAGTCTGGTTGGGTATTCCTTGCTTAACTCTGGTTTTTGAAGCATATGTTCCTGATATTTGAGAGATACGAAGGTTTTCTTATCCAGCTTTAAATCACTGCCAACTTTTTTTCCCAGGGTGCTTTCCTCTCCCACATAATCCAGCCAATCATCCTGAATCTGAAAACCAACACCCAGCTGTTGGCCAAAATGAGACATTGCCTCTACCTGGTCGGGAGATCCGCCACCCAGTATGGCTCCAAGTTGGGTGGACAGCCTGATGAGCCAGGCCGTTTTTTTGCTGATCATCTCCAGATACTCTTCCAGGGTGACATCTTCCCGTTTTTCGAATTCTTTATCCAATGCCTGACCCTCACAGACCCTTATTAGCGTTTCGGTGAATAGATTCATAACTTCGGGAAGATGGCGGGATTCACATTGTAATAGTCTTTCGTAAGCCAAACCTACCAGAGCGTCACCCGCCAGAATCGCCGCATCTTCACTCCACTTTTTATGAATAGTATAGCGACCACGTCTTATTTCATCCCTATCCATAATGTCATCATGAATTAAAGTGAAATCATGGAAGAGTTCAATCCCCAAAGCAGCTGGCATGGCCTGTTCCATCTGTCCACCTACCGACTCACAAGCCAATATAGTTAATAAGGGACGAATTTTTTTACCTGGCGTCTCGAGAAAATAAAGGATCGGATCCCGTAGCGATGCCGGAAAACTTGCTCTAATACTCTCCTGCAACTTTTGTTGAATTTGAGTAAGTTGGGGTGAAAGTTGGGCAAATATAGTCACAACAGACTCATTTATTTAAATTCGTGAACGATTTTCATAATGTCAGCACTATTTTTTGATTTTAAGAGTTTCTGCCCTACCTCGCTCTTCCGGAAAATCCGGCTTATCTGAGCCAGCATCTTAAGATGAGGTCCGGATGTGTCGAGCGGTGATAGGACTAAGAATACAAAGTGGGCTGGTTTACCATCTGATGAACTAAAATCCAAACCCTTCCGGCTTAATCCGAAACTAACAACCATCTCCTCTGTAGCAGTGGTTTTTGCATGGGGAACAGCCAGGCCATTTTCAAGTCCAGTACTCAGTAACCGCTCCCTTTCCATCAGGTCCTGAAAACAGGTATCACGATGCTTTATCTTTTTAGTTGCCACCAGAAGGTCTAGCAATTCTTCAATAACTTGATTTTTATCATTCCCCTTCAGGTGGGTAACAATCAGGTCCTCATTTAAAAGTTCTGCTATTCCCATGCAACCTCCATTTGAAAAAATATTTGATGAGTATGGCCAGCATATCCAAATTTAATTTAAAGTAAAAATCAGCTCGAATCACCCATCCGATTCGTCAAGAGAAATGAACAATCCTGTGTTCATCACCCTATAAATAGGATTCCAGGGTGTCGTTCTCAAAAAGGCGGGCAATCTGTTTTTCGGCATCCACAATTTTCATCTTGTGGAAATAACATCCTTTTTTAAGACATCCCTCAATGATCCCGCCTTTGGGAAGGTGGCCGATAAACATCGGAGATGCGCATAGCTGGCAGCTTTCTTCGGGCGCTGTCATATTTACCTCGCAGGTGGGACAGAAAAATTCCACTACTGCTCCCTTGGGAAGTTTGACCCCTTCTTCAATATGGTCAAAACTGCCATAAACCGGATCGAGGTAAATTAGTCCGTCCTTACCTTGATATTTTAGCTTTAATTTTATGGCTGGATACCCGTGAATCTTCATTTCCGGATCACACAAATCATGACCATTGGAACACGAAACATGTTCAACATGAATTTTCCGGGCCGGAACTTCAATTTCAACCTGAAGCTTCTCTTTTTTTACCATACCGATAACCTCTTCATATTGGGTCTCATCAATTCACAGTCTGAAATATATACGAATCTTTCCAAGATATTGATCCAAAACTGCTTTATAGATTATTAACTTGATGAAATTTTGTCCGAGAAAACAACCCCCATTATCACAGCTATTTTCATTATCCTGTAAAAGATATTGAAAGTTATATATTACGAGTCTGGTTCCTTTTTGTCAAGGCCATATTCGTTTTCAGATTATCTTGTTAAACTCGATGGCAAACAGTT
>CBDUVK010000093.1:0-9470 GCA_965370645.1 uncultured bacterium | reverse complement strand
ATGGATAACCTGAAATTTTGTACTCAGATTACTAAAGTTGAGATGAATTGATATCTTAATCTCAGAATATGATTACTTTATTTTAACCTCATGATTTACTTCCATCGATTCATAAATTCCATCAACCATTTTATAAACCAGCAGGGCATCATCAATGGTAGATTCGAGATGGTCCACTCTTCCTGTCAGGAAATCAACAAAATGATTAACTTCATTCTGATAACCCAATTTAAAACTACTTATTTTAGATTCCCTGATTTCGGGAGTAATATTCATCATTTGTCCGTGCATCATCTTCTGCAATTTTACCGGGTTGAGGGTGCCAATGCCTTTTTCACCGACAATTTCCAGTGAAAAATGATCCTCGGGAATGGGAAAATCCCAGCTGATCTCCAGAGAAAATGATAAATTATTCTCAAATGTGATACAGGAGACACAAAAATCTTCCACGCTCAGGTTTGGATTTATTTGATATGCGAAGGATTTAACCACCCTGGGAACAGGTTTGCCTAATAACCACCAGGCCAGGTCCAGCATTTGAACACCCAGATCCATCACCACCCCTCCCCCGGAGACATTTTTCTGAAAAAGCCAGGCTTGTTTGACTGATTGATGCTGGGCATGCAACCAGGCGGCCTTTACAAAAAACAGTTTCCCTAATTCCTCTCCCTCTATAAATCGTCGCAGAGCAATGACGTCTTTACGAAACCGATTCTGCATCCCAACCATGACTTCTCTGCCCACTTCTTCGGCTTTCTTCTTAATTCGGAGCACCTCTTCTCCATTACGAGCAGCGGGTTTTTCAATAAAAAGATGAGCGCCATGCTCCAAAGAGATAAGGCTCATAGGAAGATGTAAATTGTTAGGGGTTAGGATAAATACCACATCAATGTCTTCGTGGGTAAGCAGGTCGGCAATATCTACATATATTCTGGGCACTTGAAATTTATCAGCAATTATTGCAGCCTTTGAATTATCAACATCACAAATCGCTCTAACCTGAAGGTCAGGATGTTTCATAAGGAGAGGCAGATGAATAACCTGAGCAATACCTCCACATCCAACGACAGCTACATTCAAAAGAGAATTTTTTTTAATCTTCTTCATATATCACCGTGTTTCCTCTCTTTATCCAGGTAGGTCTGGAGTATTTGTTGCGCGGCAAGTTGATCCACTTTTTGACGAGACTTGCTGGGTTTTTTTCCAAGCTCTTGGAGGATTTGATGCGCCCGAACTGTAGATAATCTCTCATCAAAATATATAACAGGAATTGCAAGCGTTTTGCTCAATTTTTCACCAAAAACCCGGACCTCCTTTGTCTTTTGAGAATCGCTCCCCTTCATGGATAAAGGAAGTCCAAGGATTATTTTCTTTATATCAAGCTCTTCGACTAAATTGCCGATCTGTTGTAATAGATCTTTTAATGAGACAAAATGTATCGTCTTGTATGCCTGAGCAATAATTAAAGTTGGATCGCTCAATGCTAATCCGATTCTCTTTTCACCGTAATCAATTCCCAGGTATCTTGGCATGGAGGACCTGTAAAAAAAAACCGCTCTGTTTAAATTTAAGAGCGGTAATTTAGTTAAAATAGTAAAAAACTGTCAATTATTTTGTACTTTTCCAACCTTTTCTACTTGTTCAAAGGCTGCTTTAGAATATCTTTGAGCAATTTCCCGGGTTTAAAGTGTGTTTTACGACGCGCAGGAACATAAATGATTTCTCCCGTTCGGGGATTTCGCGCTTTCGGTTTCGGTTTGGTTTCTTTAATTTCAAAAACCCCAAAATCTCGAATTTCAATCCTAATTTCCGGGTTAGCCCCACTCAATATTTCCCTGAGTGATTCAAAAACCGCGTTTACAAAATCTTCAGTAACATAAATCTTCTGTCCAAGTTTTTTTGCAACCCGCTTGGATACTTCTTTCTTGGTAACGGTTTTCATCATTCAATCCCTTTGTAATGATAATAACTTACTAATTTTGTAAAATTTAATTGCTGATTATAGATTTTGCAAGAGAAAAATTGTTAAATATAAGATTATTAATTAGTAACGTGATCTAAAAGGAGAATTTTTGTTGCTCTCCTGGTCTCCTCTTTCGCAATATCATCATAGACAATTATCTCAAAATCATACTCTCCGGCATCCAGATTATTAAGATGAATCGACTGCACCACATAGTCCGTAGTTTGCTGTCCCATATATTCATTAACAATACTCAGTTTACTTGTTTGCTTTCCAAATATTGACCTAAGAATTCCGCCAGCCTCTTTCTTACTAATTGCATTTTCGACCCTGTACTGAACATAACCATTTTCATCCGCAATCAAATTATAAATTTCAAAGTACACCGCAAGTGTATCATTGCTTTCGAACAACTGCAGGATATTGGGAAGAATATAGAGCCCATTTCTTTTCCATCGATGTGCCTCAGTTGCAGGAATAATCTGATTTGCAACAAGAATATCAGAAATCAGTAAAGAGTCAGAGGTGAAATCCGGGATAATCATCTCGCGGCGATCAACAAAATTCATCTCCAGAGTTTTATTTATGATCTCGAAAGAGTAAGGAACTAATCCGGCATCATGACGGAAAGTCAATTTATTTATTACAAAGTTATCGATGATCTGCAGTGAATCATGATTTAGATGTAAATCGAGCTTTTGATTAAATCGAGAGTCCGGCAACTTCTGATCATTGAGCACAAAAATGGCGCTTTCAAGTTCCTGCTCAGGATAATACAGCTTTTGTTGAATGGGTATGCCAAAATAGAGGAGACCTTCGGTCTTGTCCGATTCTTTAAAAAATTTTATCTGATAGGGTGAGTTAAAGGTGCCACCAGAAAGGCTGAAATCGAAACTT
This sequence comes from uncultured bacterium, assembly GCA_965370645.1. Classification (GTDB taxonomy): domain Bacteria; phylum Calditrichota; class Calditrichia; order RBG-13-44-9; family RBG-13-44-9; genus RQOF01. The sequence goes on along the minus strand of CBDUVK010000093.1, from coordinate 6,610 downwards.
TCGGAAATTTCCGAAAAAACATTCTCCGCAACCAGAGTATAATTCACATTGGTCCGTTCCTTAAATATCGAGATAAGGCTGAGGCTTGGTTCTGTAAATTGATATAAACCATTCCAGAACTCATCTGAGAATGCCAGTTGAAATCGGGAATAAATCCATATTTGCATGGGAGGATATATCGCATTAAACTCCATTGACTTTCCATATTCAATAATGTATTGCGGTTTTCCATAACGGATATAAGTTTTACCACGATCTGTTTGCCATCCCTCACGTTTTAATTTTGGAGCACTGAATCGAAGATTAGCGTAGGCAAACCTGCCAAAATGTTCTAAAAGTCTCTCGTTCTCCCTGGTAATAAACATGGGATCCCTTTGATCCCAAAAGTTCTCAATTTGACTTTCAGTCGCAATGTCCTCTTTTTTCCTACTAAGATATGCGGGACTGAACAACTCCTTTCGCTCTTCTTTATCTAACTTTATCATGGCATTTGTGAAATACTCAAAGGCATTATCATACTTTCGCTGAGAGAGATAAGCCAGTCCAAGAAAAAGATTCACATCTTTATCCTCAGGAAAAAAATCGTGCATCTCTTCGAAGAGTTCCCGCATCAGATTGTATTCTTCTGTTTCATAGTATAAACTACCCAGCAGAGCAGCGGCTCCTATATTCCGTGGATCATATCTTCTGGCTCTTCTCAGATAACTTACAGCAAAATCATAGTCCTCCATGGCAAATCTGCGATATGAGAGGGCGATGTCCGTATCTGTATAGCGGTGATAATACCGTAACATATCACGATAGTAATTTTCGCCCAATTCAATCATTGCCGGTACCATAGCCTCATTACAATCCAGTGCTTTTTTAAAATATTTGCGGGAATTTCTTAAAATATTCTGTTTTTTGTACAACACTCCCAGGGCGTAGTTTGCAAAAGCATCATTTTTTATCTTAGCGGCATATTTTTCGATTATTTTTTTCGCTTCGAGTCTCTTGAACACAGTCTCTTCCTGCAACAGTATCAGACCATGCAGAATATTTGCTGTAGGATTTTCCGGTTCCCTGTCTAATACCTGATTAATTTTATTTAAAATATCTTCAGTGTTTCCCTCAAAATAATCCTGCTGAGCGGTTTTAAGTAATGTTCCACGAGGCGTGAGACCAGTAAATAAAGGATGGAAATAGAGGAGAGAAAATAACAGAAACGAAGATATCTTTACCAGATGCTTATCCATAGCTTAGCGGTCATTTGACACCATTTTTTTCAACTCATTTAATTTTATTAGAGCCTCCAGTGGCGTCAATCGCTCAATATCCACTTTCTCAAGTACTTTTTCAACGTCAGTTTTCTTTATTAAATCCAATAAATCAAGCTGGTTACGATTTGTAGTACTACCGGATCTGCGATTCGCTATACGTGGCAGATGGTTTGGTGTAAGCTCATTGGATTCCAAATTTTGGAGAACTTCCTTGGCTCTTTCAATAACCTCACCTGGTAAACCTGCCATCTGGGCTACATGGATGCCATAACTGTTATTAATGCCACCCCTCTCAATTTTGCGCAGAAATAAAACCGTATCTTCGACTTCCTTCACCGTGACTCTATAATTCTTTATTCGCGGATATAGCATCTCAAGTTCCGTTAATTCATGGTAATGAGTGGCGAATAAGGTTTTCGCAGATACCTGTGGATTATTATGCAGAAATTCCGTAACCGCCCAGGCGATCGATAATCCGTCATAAGTGGAAGTCCCACGTCCAATTTCATCCAGAATAATCAGACTATGTGGGGTAGCATTATTAAGAATATTGGCGGTCTCTAACATTTCGACCAGGAAGGTGCTTTCCCCGAATGCCAGATTGTCTGAAGCTCCTACCCGTGTAAATATACGATCCACAATTCCTATGGTAGCTTGCTGCGCAGGTACAAAGCTTCCAATCTGAGCCATTAGACAGATCAGCCCAACCTGCCTTAGATAGGTAGATTTTCCAGACATATTTGGACCGGTTAGGATCATCAGTTGAGTGGTCTCATTGTCCAGCTCAGTATCATTCTCAACAAATGGTTGATCCGGAGGCAACAGATTTTCAACAACCGGATGCCGGCCTCCCTGAATTGAAATATGGTCTCCCTCATTCAAATCCGGTTTAACGTAGCGATAATGATGAGCAATTTCCGCCAGCGTGCAGATACAATCCAATTCGGCTACTAATTCCGAATTTTTTTGGATAGCTTTTCGGTGAGTTGCGACTTTTTCCCTGATTTCCTGGAATAGACGATATTCTAGTTCTGCAATTTTTTCCTCAGCACCTAAAATCTTCTCCTCATATTCCTTCAATATCGGGGTGATATATCTTTCGGCATTCACCAGGGTCTGTTTCCTGATAAAATATTCCGGTACTTTCTCCTGATGGGTGCGGGTCACCTCAAAATAATATCCAAATATCTTATTATACCCCAACTTAAGTGAAGGAATGGCTGATTTTTCACGCTCCTCTTTCTGTATCTGCACCAAACCACTTTTTCCATCCCTGGTAATGGCGCGTAATTCATCCAGTTCTGAATTATATCCTTCTTTGATTATTCCTCCCTCGGTGATATTTATAGGCGGGGATGAGTTAATTGACCCTTCTATGAGGGCGATAACATCACCAGGATTTTGGAGTTGTGTGCGGTAATTCTCTAAGACATCATTTTCCTGAGATTTCAAAATATCTGATAAAGGTTGAATTAAGCTAAGAGACTGTTGAAGAGAGATCAAATCGCGAGGATTTGCTCGCCCTGTTGATATACGTCCCATCAATCTTTCCATATCAGACATATCGGAAATTAGGGAACGGATTTTCTGGCATTCCTTGGAAAGGGTAAAGAAGGCATCAACCTTATCCAGTCGTAACTGAATTTGATCCAATCGGATGAGTGGGTGCATAATCCAGCGTTTCAGTAGTCGCCCCCCCATGGGACTGATTGTTTTATCGAGTATGGAGATGAGTGTTCCTTCCTGAGAAGCACCCAAAATACTCTGGGTAATCTCCAGATTTCTCCGGGTTGAGTTATCGAGCATCATATAATCATTGAGCTGTAAAAAAGATATTTTTGAAATATGGGATAATTGATTTAAATAATTTTCCTTTATATAATGCAGAATTGCCCCAGCTGCCACAATTCCCGAAGACAGATCCTCAATACCGAAGCCTTTTAAATTAGGCGTATGAAAGTGAGTTATCAGGCATTCGTATCCATAAGCATGCTGAAAGATCCAATCATCCAGGCGGGTAATTACTGCATCGATTTTAGTTTCAAATAATTTTGTCAGATGATCCGAATCAAGTTGAGAAACTATAATTTCCTTCGGTGAGATCTGTTGAAAATAATCCAACATTCGTTCCAGGGTAATCTCACTTAAGTAATATTCCCCTGTCGAGATATCACAGTAACTTATCCCGGCGGTATTTTCGTTAATATACACGGATGCCAGGAAATTGTTGCTTTTTTGATCAAGAATTTTATCGGAAAAAGTGGTACCGGGGGTTACAACCTCTATCACTTCCCGTTTGACAACCGTCTTGGCCAATTTTGGATCTTCTACCTGTTCACAGATAGCCACCTTATTTCCGGATTGAATTAATTTTGGCAGGTAAGTATCCAAGGCATGATATGGAAAGCCGGCCAGCGGGACATCAGCACTTTTTCCATGCGATCTTTTAGTCAGAGCAATACCTAGAATTTTACTTATTTTTTTTGCGTCATCATTGAATGTTTCATAGAAATCTCCCATCCGATAAAGCAGGATTTTATCATGATGTTTAGCTTTAATAGCCAGGTATTGCTCCATCATGGGAGTGGATTTTGAATTTTTTTTTGAGGTCTTTTGAGACAAAGTAACAACCTACTTAAAAATCTAATTTTAAGTTAACTATTATCTTGGATTATTTCAAATGAAGAAATAAGGCTTCAGTTACGGATTATTATTCAGGAAGTATAATATGACTACTAAACCTATTTCAATATCTTATCGATTGACGGTTCAATGGGGAGGGTAAAATAAAAGATGGTTCCTTTTTTCTTTTCGCTCTCTGCCCAGATTTCCCCTCCATGGAGATTTACAATTTCCTTACAAATTGCTAATCCCAAACCGGTACCTGAAGATTTAGGAAACATTTCAGAATCTACCTGCTCATATTTTTCAAAAACGGTCTGCATTTTATCGGAAGAAATCCCCGGCCCCATATCTGTTACACTAACCCGTGCGAAAAATTTTTCTTCCCCTTTAATTTTTTGGGGAAATAGATCGGTCTTGATGCTAATTTTACTGTTTTCCGGAGAATATTTAACAGCATTGCTGAGTAAGTTATTCATTACTTGTTCTATGCGAAGACTGTCAAAATAGAGAAGAGGTAAATTTTTATTGAGTTTGGTCTCAAGTTTAACATTTTTATTCTTTAAAAGAACCTTATGATTTTCAACAATTCTATCCAAGATTCCATTGAGTTCGCCCATCTTGGGTTCGATTCCAAATTTTCCGACCTCTAATTTTGAGGCGACTAAAAAATTATCAACCAGGTTCAGCACCTTTTTTACATTCTCCTTGGCAATATCCAGTAGCTCCTCCTGCTCCTCATTCACCTCACCGACCACCCGGGTTCTGATGAGCTCGATAAATCCCTGTATCACATTTAGAGGAGAACGAAGGTCATGCACGATCATTGAATTGAAATCAGCTTTTAATCGTTCCAATTTCTTAACCAGCCTAAGATCATTTAAAACCATAAAATACCCTTTACTGCTTTTCTGTTGAATAAAGGGGAAGGCATAAGTTAATACCGGGATGACCTCGCCGGAGGCAGAAATAAGCTCCAATTCAAAATTTTCCACGTGCTTCTTTATCTGCTCTTTCGGATGAATCAGATCGTTGGAAATTTCAAGCAACTTATTTTTACTCTGCTCAGAAAAATAATTTAGGATAGGTTGATTCAACAATTTTTTCTCACTGAATCCCACGATTTTTTCGAAGGCAGGATTGATATACATGATTTTCTGCTCCAGAGTGCAGGTTACTAAAGCTAAAGTCATGGTTTCTGCGAGTGCACGGTAACGTTCTTCGGAAACCTGCAGGTTTTCATAAAGCAGTGAATTTTCAATGGCCACTGCGGCCTGGTTAGCAAAATATTCTAAGGCACTGATTTTATCTTCATTGGGTTTGAGACGGTCCACCGGATCTCGAACTACCAGATATCCAAACATGTGCTGTCTTGATTCAATAGGAATCATCAACAGGTCGCTGGTTTTCCATTCCGTTACCACTTCAGCAACCAGGCTTTGTTCATCTCTTACCATTTCCATGGGATTGGTATCATAAAAATATGAGTGGCTTATTTTTCGACAATCCAACAGTAATTTTTCAATATTTTTAAAACTGGTTGCTTTGTCTAAGCTTATTGGGAGTTTTTCATTGCCATCAAATCCAACCCGGCTAATCACCTGATATGCTTTTTGAAAATCATCCTCTTTGATAACCAACACATCATTCCAACCGAGAGTTTTGCGGATACTTTTTGTGATACGATCCAGAATTTTTTCCAGACTTAATTCCAGTTTTATCTCATTACCCAACTCAAAAATCCGCGCGAGCTGACGTAATTTGAGATTAGCTTCCTTGACAACATAGGTATCTTCCAGGATCTTCCTGATCTTATCAACAATATGTTCAATTTGTTTAATATCCCAGGAAGTATACTCCGGACTTCCCTCAGACCGGTTAACGATGAATAATCCTATTTCCTCATTCTGGATATGAATGGGCGCCAGCAATAACTGATGATAACCTAATTTCTTAAAGGTGGCCAGAGTCGACTCATCAAATTTGGAATTTTCATAGACATTTTCATAAGTAACAATATTCTCACCAGATATTAACTGACTAAATTTCAGATCTTTTGAAAGATAGAGTAAGGTTTTTTCAAGAGATTTCCAGGATGCTTTTTCTTCTGTACCGTAACTAAATTTGGGAAAGAGAAAACCGAAACCACGGTTTATCTGCCAAAAAATGGCAGTATCGGATTTTGCCAGTTCACTTATTTTTTTACAGGATAATTGTAATACCGAATCCTCGGAAAATCGATTATAAACCAGGTGATCGGTAAAATTATCTTTATCTATGCTACCTTTATCCTGTAACAAGAAATTAAACAATTTCAGACTGAGCATATCATTAATTTCATTAATAAATGAGGTTCCCTTTTCGCTTTTTCGGGAAACACCTACCTGCCCTAAAATAAGTCCTCCCAGAGGTAAATTCTGAGAGACTATGGGAAAGAAATAAATTTGTTTTACTCCCCATCCCCATTCCTGAAGTTTTCGGAATAATGTGGGGTCCTTAGAAATCGTAACCTGAAAAAATCTATTTTTTTTCATCCAGACAGCAGCAAGTTTTTCCAAGTTTGGGGTTAGTACTATACTACTTCTGCGATGAGGAGGAATAAACAGGTTAAAATTTTGGACCACATTTAACTGGGGATCGAAAGAAAACAAGGCAATATAATCATAAGGCAAAATTTTAGGTAAATGATTAATAAGCTTTTCAAATAGGGTCGAAATATTCTGCTGCTG
>CBDUVK010000092.1:0-9693 GCA_965370645.1 uncultured bacterium | reverse complement strand
TCCCCTTTAGTTGGTTTCCCGTAATTTTCTGAAAAACTCAGACAAAATCAGCGAGCACTTTTTTTCCAGCACACCTTTCATCAGCTCGGCGCGATGATTCAATCGATCATCCTGAACAATATTATAGAGCGTCCCTGTTGCGCCTGCTTTAGGATCAGATGCACCGTAAACCAGAACCGGAATTCGCGCCAATACGATGGCACCAGCGCACATGACACATGGTTCCAACGTAACATATAGAACCGTATTTTTTAAACGGCGTGATCCCAGATTGTCCGCAGCAGCGGTAATAGCAATCATTTCTGCATGAGCGGTGGGATCCTGCAAAGTCTCTGTTAAATTATGACCACGTCCGATAATCGAATTCTGATAAACCACCACCGCGCCGATTGGAACTTCACCTTTTTCATACGCAATTTCAGCCTCGCGAAATGCCTGCTCCATCCAGTTCTCATGGTTCACTTGCAGCATAATCTAAAAAAATTACATAATTTATACAGATCAAACAATCTCAAACATTTATTAATAATCGATCCCCGGCTGAGCCATGATTCCTTTCTGGAAGGGATGTTTTACTTCGGTCATTTCGGTGACCAGATCAGCCAATTCAACAATTTTATCGGGGGCATTTCTGCCGGTCAGGACGATATTCAGGTACAAAGGACGGCTTTGAATTACATCCACAACTTCATCGACTGTCAGCAACTTTTCCTTTATGGCCACGTTCACTTCATCCAGAATGATAATATCATAGTCCTTACTCATATTGTCTTTAGCATACTTCAACGCAGTTTTGGCAGCCTCTATATGATCCTCGATCGGTTTTTTATCCCCCATGATGCGGACGAATCCCTTGCCCATTCGTTTCAATTCAAAATTCGGCGCGAGCTTCTTGTACCCCTCAAGTTCTCCATACATCCAGTCCCCTTTAATAAACTGTACCATTAACACTTTCCAGTCGTACCCCATGGCCCGGACCACCATTCCCAAGGCTGCGGTGGTCTTACCTTTTCCGTTACCGGTGTAAACAATAGTTAAACCCCTTCTCTCTTCCCGCGGTACGGCTTGAAGAGTCATCTACATTCCTTTTTTGGGGCAAAATATAAAGCCTGCTGAGGTAAAGCAAAAGATCTTTTTATGAATTATTCATTGAGGTATTGAAATCGAAAGATTTTAAATACAAAAAAATCAGATCAACGGGATTTCGATCCAGAAGATACTCCCTTTTTCTTCTTCACTCTTTACGCCAATCCGACCTTTTAATATTTCCACCGCATGTTTTACAATAGATAATCCCAATCCACTGCCCTCAGGGAACATATAGCGGGTAGATTCTACGCGATAAAATCGTTCAAATATTCTATCCTGGTATTCCACGGGGATTCCGGAACCGCTGTCTTCTATTTCCATTCTCAGATTTTTCTTTGTCTTCAACAGGCGGAACCATATTTCTCCTTCAGGACGGTTGTACTGTACCGCATTTGAAATGAGGTTAAAAATAATAATCTGAAAAAGATGTTCATTCGCTTTGATATGAATTTTTTTGTCAAACTTTGCTATTTCTTTATGAAAACCGATATTTTTTTCCAGGGCCATGGATTCGGATTCAGAAATGAACTTTTTTATGATGGGTATGGGATTCATTTTTTCCAAATCATCCATTTTCTTTTTTTCAATGCGAGATAATTGAAGCAGGTCTGTAACCAGGTTTTCCAAATGAACGGTTTGTTTTTCAATTTTCCCTAAAAATTTCTCACGCTCTTTCTTTTTATCCACCATACCAGAGAGTAGAGTTTCTGCATACCCTCGTATCGATGTCAAAGGGGTCTTAAATTCATGACTCACATTGGCCACAAAATCCTGCCTTATGGTCTCAAGTTGTTGTAAATGAGTGACATCTGCCAGAGTCAGTAAAAAACCTTCCAGAGGCGCATCATTCATCATGAGTGGTAATATCTGATAATCAAGATAACGATCTCCGTAAAATTTTGTCCTTTTTTTTATGGTTACCCCCTTTTTAAGAAAATCTTCAATGTCCTGAATTATAGGCGGAAAGTGAATCCAATCATAAAAGTGAATGCTGTTTTCATGATTTGCTGATACGCCTAATATTTCCCGAAAGGCGAGATTATGAAGAATTGCAATGCCGTTTTTATTAAACGCTGCCACACCTTCATTCAATGAATTAAAAATTGTGAGAAGTTGTTCTCTTTGGGAACTTAATTTCTCCCGTCCTTCCTCTAATTTTTTCCCAAGAATATTGATTTCGTTTGAAATTAAATCAATTTCCTCGTTTTTCTGCCGGGGTAGTTGAACAAACTTCTGTTTATCACGCTGTTTATATATGGGTAAGCGTAAATAAGAAAATTGATTTTTCAACCATGTAACATAGATCCAGACTACAAGCATTAATAATACGACAAAATAAAGATTTGAAAGAACAATCAACCGGGTGAGAAAATCCAATCTGTGATCGTATTCAGGTGCAAACATAGCCAGCCTGATAAAGCCGGTTATGCGGCCATCCTCTCTGACAGGTTCACAATAGTAAAACAACTTCTCTTTAATGGTAGTACTTGTTCTGACTGCTAAACCTGAACCCGTTCTCAATGCTTCCTGTACTTCAGGTCGGTACAAATGGTTCTCAACATCAATCAAATTTTCGACTGGAATTTCTGAATCAGCAACCACCAGACCTTTCTTATCGATAAGCGTAGTACGAAGGGAGGTAATTGATTTTATCCCGACTGAGAACTTATAAAATTCTACTTTATCAAACTGATCAAATTCGATCTCTCCTGCCAGGGCTTGTGACAAGGACAGTTTTCCTCTCAAATCCTGCCTGATACCTTCGACAATAAAATTTTTAGTCTGTTTCCAGGTCACCAGATCAAAAATGAGAAGCAAAATAATAACGCAGCTCGAGAAAAACAGAAAAGTTTTAACTGATATTTTATTCATGATCTATTAGTAATCTATGTTTATTTTATAGTATCCTGGGATCGGTAAACCTCGCTAGGTATCTGATTTTAATCTGTAACCGATACCTTTAACAGTCTCAATATAAGAAGCACATTTACCTAATTTATCACGTAATCGTTTTATATGCACATCAATAGTCCTGGTTTCTCCATAATAATCCATTCCCCATACGATTTCCATTAGATCTGTTCTGCTCAGAACTCTCCCCTTAACGTTTATTAGAGCTTCCAAGAGTTTATATTCAGTGGGAGTCAGGGTGATCTCTTTTTCACGACAGGTCACCCGATGCATTCCCAGGTAAATTTTTAGCTTTCCTTTTTCAAACACATCTGACAGTGCCGGCTTAGTTCTGCGTAATAACGCATGCACGCGTGCTATAAGTTCACGGATACTAAACGGCTTGGTGATATAATCATCAGCTCCAACTTCAAAACCGATGATTTTATCAATTTCCTGGGTGCGGGCGGTTAACATTATAATGGGCAAATCTTTTGTCCGGGCATTTTCCCGTAAATACTTGCATATTTCAATTCCTGATAAACCAGGTAAATTCAGATCCAGAATGAGCAGGTCTGGCGGTTTAGAAATAATACGATCATATGCCTTATCACCATTCATTTCAAGACGGACTTTATAGCCCTCTTTATCAAGATTAAATTGCAGTAACTCTAAAATATCGGGATCATCTTCAGCAACAAAAATACTCTGTTTCATAGTTCTTACATACTTTTCATTTATCAAGTCCGTGTCTGATAATTCTGGCTTCCCGCATAAAAACCACTTCTTCTCCCAGATTGGTGGTTAAATCCGCGACCCGTTCCAATTCACGAGCAACACTAATTAAATCATATCCCTGATCATATTTATCTTTTTTCTTTTTCAGGATTTCCATCACATCTTTTCTTACCTGAACATAAAGTTCATCTACCTCGTCATCTCTGGCGCAAACTTCACGTGCAAGATCGGCATCCTGATCAATGAAAGCATGAACCGCATCATGCAGCATATTTCTTGCGATTTTACCCATTTGGGGAATATCTTTCAAGGATTTTATATAAGTTTGCCCCAGTAATTTTATGGCGATTTCGGCAATATTTACAGCATGATCCCCAATCCTCTCCAGATCATTGTTCATCTTTAATGCACCAATGATAAAACGAAGATCAACGGCAACCGGTTGTTGTAACACCAGTAAAGATAAAATCTGATTTTCAATCTTTACTTCCTGCTTATCGATCTTTTTATTTAATTTTAATACCTCTTCAGCCATTTTTCGGTCCTGCTTTTGCAACGCCTTTAGTGATTTGAATATTGAGTCTTCAACTTCATGTGCCAGAAAAATGAGATCTTTCTTAATATTTTCCAATGATTGTTCAAACTTTTCTTTCATAACAATTCCGTTTCGCTTTTGGGTATTTATGACCAGAACACTTTATAATCGATTAAAAAATATACCAAATTCGTTAAAACCTATCATGCAATAGAGAAATCTTTAACTACTCCTTTAAACAAAAAATAATCAATTTCTTTTAAAAATCTTAACCAAATCTCCCGGTAATATACTCTTCAGTCAAATTTTCCGATGGATTTGTAAATAGCGATTTAGTATCGCTGTATTCCACCACTTCCCCGGTCATCATAAAGGCCGTATAATCAGAAACACGGGCGGCCTGCTGCATATTGTGCGTTACAATAACAATTGTGTAGTATTTCTTAAGTTCCTCAATGGTCTCCTCAATTTTCCCGGTAGAGATTGGATCCAATGCCGAGGCGGGTTCATCCATCAGAATGATATTCGGTCTGTTTGCCAGAGCCCGGGCGATACATAATCTCTGCTGTTGTCCACCCGATAGATCTAAAGCTGAATCATTCAGACGATCTTTTACTTCACGCCACAGATCGGCCTGGTTCAATGCAGATTTTATGACTTCGTCAAGGTCTGTACGATTACTTATACCATTGACCCTGGGACCGAATGCAACATTTTCCCAGATACTCATGGGAAAGGGGTTGGATTTTTGAAAAACCATTCCCACTTTATTTCGGAGTCTTTCAAGCCGTATCCCATTCTTGTAAATATCTTCTCCCTCAATCAGGACCTTACCTTCCAGAAATGATCCGGGGATCAGGTCATTCATTCTGTTAAAACAGCGTAATAAAGTAGACTTTCCACATCCTGAAGGGCCAATAAAAGCGGTCACTCTTTTTTTAGCGATACTGATGTCAATACTTTTCAGGGCAGGAGTTCCCGCGGTATAATAAAAATTTAATTTTTTTGTTTCTATAATTATCTTTTCCTTAACTGTACTGCGCTCTTTTTTCTCAGTCAAAGCTTGTTTAACATTGATAACCATACTATTAGCCTCTTCTTGAAAATCTAAAATTAACAATAAGAAATTTTAGATGTATATATGATAAGTTAAAATACTGACGTTTTATATTTTTTTCGCAATCGGTTTCGCATGTAAATAGCCAACAGATTGAGGCATACCACCAATAGGATTAGCAACAGTGCTGTGGTATAAACCATGGGTTTTGCTGCTTCCACATTGGGCGATTGAAAACCCACGTCATAAATATGAAAACCGAGATGCATAAATTTTCGATCAAGATGTAAAAATGGGAAAATTCCATCGAGGGCCAGGGAAGGTGCCAGTTTGACAACTCCCGTAATCATTAACGGCGCTACCTCTCCTGCACCCCGGCTGATGGCAAGGATTAATCCCGTGAGTATGCCCGGCATGGCATTGGGTAGAATAATCTTTCTAACCATCTGCCAGCGGGTAGCCCCCAATGCGAGGGCGCCTTCTTTATTTGCTCTTGGTACTGCTAAAATCCCCTCCTCGGTTGCGACAACCACAACAGGCAGTGTAAGGAGTGCTAAAGTGAGAGAAGCCCACAAAATCCCACCTGTTCCGAAAGTCGGTTCAGGAAGTTTATCGCTGAAAAAAACCTGATCGATGGTTCCTCCAACCATATAGATAAAGAAACCCAGACCAAATATGCCAAACACGATTGAAGGAACACCCGCCAGATTATTGACGGAGAGACGGATGAGTCGAATAATGGTGCCCTGCTTTGCATATTCATTCAGATACAGGGCAGCCAGAACACCAAATGGAACCACAGCAATTGACATCAGGAGTACCATCAACACAGTGCCGAAGATTGCCGGAAATACACCACCTTCGGTATTTGATTCGCGGGGATTAGCTGAGACGAACTCCCAAAGCTTTTCTACATACAAAAAAGACTTCTGAAAAACGTTCATATCATTGGTTTGATAAAAACGAACAACTTTCGACAAGGATAATTCAGATAGTCTTCCATCTGCACTTTCCACCTTCAAATATATACCCCGATTCTCACGGGTTAACTTCTGTATGCTATCACTAAGTTTCAGGTATTGCTCTGAGATTTCTTTCTCCAGATCAGTCGCTTGCCTCTTTAAATTTTCTAATTGATCTTCTATATTGGGATTATTTTCAATCTCCAGTAAAGAAATTTCCCTCTGGAGCTGAGAAAGTGGAGTAATCAGATCATTTAATTCTCTCTCCAGTTTAAATTTATGCGATCGATTTTCGGTTGCTATCCGATGAGCCTTACCCGCTTTATCATACAGTAATTTCAAGTCATCAGAATAACTGGAGTCACCCACATTTACAGCCCGAATGTAACCGTAATAATTTCCATATTCATACCTCTCAAAGGTGGTCGCATTTTCCGGAAATTCTCTACTCGCAACCTGTGACTCATCGATCCATTTGAAGTCAGTTCCATATAATTCGCGGTTACCAATTTTTAATTGAATTTCCCGTCTTCCAATGGATTGTCCGGTCTCATCGATCTGGCGTTCGATATTCTCATCCCACACTTCTCCCAGGTAGGTATTTTCAACCAAATTCAGTTCAACGAGATCCCCCGGCCAGAAAAATCCCAATCCCTTTACCAGAATTACTGCCATTATAAAGACCACCATTCCCAGCGTAAGGATTAGTGCCAAACCCGTCCCCAGAACATATGGATCACCTTTTTGTCGAAAATAACTGATTCTTTCTGGCATAATTAAAATCTCGAATATTTTTTTCGCAAACGGTCTCCGATTAGGGCTGAGAGGCTGTTAATGACAAATGTAAAAACAAAGAGTAAGAAAGCGATCAAGAACAGCACCCGATATAGCGTACCACCTACCGGTGCCTCGGGAATTTCCACCGCAATACAGGCACTCATTGCCCGAAAACCATTGAACGGACTTATATCAAGTATGGGAGTATTACCGGTAGCCATCAGGACAATCATCGTTTCCCCAATGGCCCTTCCAAAACCAAGCATAACCGCGGCAAAAATTCCTCCGGAAGCGGCGGGTAGTACAACTTTCCGAACCGTCTGCCAACGGGATGCACCCAGTGCCAGTGAGGCTGACGCTAAGGAATCCGGAACATTGCTCAATGCGTCTTCGGAAATTGTAAAAATGATAGGAATGACTGCAAAACCAAGCGCAAAACCGACGACGATACTATTTCTTTGATCGTAAGTTTGTCCCAACGACTCAAATATCCACTGTTTAAAATTGCCGCTAAATAACAAGGTCTCAACTGAAAACGAGATGGTATTAACTAAAAAATAGGTGACAAGTATTATAGGAATAACATATAACAGTTCCCATCCCAGCGGCATGAGCATCCTTTTTTCTTCAGGAACAAGTCGCCAAATTCCTATTCCCACGGCAAACATCACAGGCAGGATAACCAAAGACAGAAATATAGTAACCAGATATTCCTCAAATAACGGAGCAAAGTATAGGCCGGCTAAGAAACCGATAACCACACTGGGAAGAGCAGCCATAATTTCTACAGTGGGTTTGATAGTTCTTGCCAACCATTTGGGAGAGAACTGGGAAACATAAATGGCAGCCAGGATCGCCATAGGTATAGAAAAAATCATCGCATAAAAGGTCCCTTTGAGTGTCCCAAAAATAAGGGGAATCAGGCTTAGTTTTGGTTCAAAATCATCAGAACCGCCAGTTGATTGCCAGACAAATTCTGGTTCTTCATAACCTTCGTACCATACCTTTCCAAAAAGTGTCTTAAATGAGACTTCAGGATGTTCACTGTCTAGAAGATAAGTACCTAAACGATGTCTCGCATCAACCAGGATAATACCATTGGATTTAGGCGAGATTGACGCTGCTTGAACTGAATATTCTGATTTCCGGAACCTGAGTTGAGTCTTCCGGGTGGTGTTATAATTTAGATGTATCAAGCCACTCTCATCAATACTCATAAAAGTCCTGTTTCGGGGAGAAACATATATTTGAGTGACCGCTGTGACGTGACCAGAAAATTGGTGTACGGGAAGGTACTTAAATTGATTTTCCTGATTTCGGACCGGAAACCAGCTTTCCAGAAGTCCTTGCGCATCACCAATGACCAGCGCGTTATCGCCGATAAGAAATTTTAAAGCCGTAATAGCATCCTGAGAGGCTTTCCAGTTATCTTGCAAAAAAATTTCTTCCGGATCACTGAAATCGAACCAAAACAGCTCCCCTCCAAAGGAACCGGCGATCAGCTTTCTACCATCGAAACCAATGACAAGTTGGGATATCTGCTCTTCACCCAAATTCTCTGTTAAATTATAATAATATGGTTGGTCTTCATCGGGATCCGATATTTTTAAACGAAGATTATGCTGGTGATCTGTCCAGGCCCAATAAAACAGACCATCCTCCGTATAAGAAAAGCCTAAAGATTCAATATGATTCGGACTAATGCTGGAATCGGCCTCATTCAAAAAGACCTCAATGAATTTAAAATTTGGACGGATGATTCTCTGGTTGTTACTGTATTCAGGCAACATGCGGACTTCAGCGGTTAATATACGGCCTTCATTGGTACCTACCGCAAAAATGTCGCGGTTTAGATTACCTTTCAATGCGCATAATATCATCTCATCTTCTGCTAGTTGCAGACTGTCCTTCCGCAAAATCTTTTGATCGTTGAGCCGATAAAAGGAGACAATCCCTCTTTCATTGAGAGTATAAGCAACTTCCTGATATCGGTCTATTCCGGTAAGGACTATTCTGGAGGAGCGGGAGGGTAAATCGACAGTGAATAATTTTTCAACTGAAGCCTGGAAGGATAGCGGAAGACTTTGATAAACCAAAAAAAGGAGAATTCCAATGATGCTGACAATGATTCCGTAACCGCCTATAGAAATAATATACCGCGTCAGAATATTGGCGCGGTCCACCTTTTTTCGGAATTTAATGTTATCTTTTTCCTTCATGCGACTGCCAGTTGAAGGGAATCGTGGTTCATAAATGCATCTTCTGCCTTGATGTTATATCTTTTCTGCCTGGAACCACTACCCGTTGTATTAATTGAGCTTTTTCAATTCTTCCTGTACTACCGTTTCAGGAAGAGGTAGATATCCATCCTTTACCACAATTTGCTGACCTTCTTTACTCAGAACAAAGGTTATAAACTCTTTAACTAAGGGATCAAGCGGTTTGTTGGGATGCTTTACGATGTAGAGAAATAAATAACGGGACAAAGGATATTTATCGGAGACCACATTTTCATAACTCCCCTCGAAACAATTACCGCCCTTCTTCTTGGACAATGCAACCGCCTTTACCCCTGAAGTTTTATAACCAATCCCGCTGTACCCAATGCCATATTTATCTTCCGTGATGCCCTGAACCACGGATGC
>CBDUVK010000091.1:0-9771 GCA_965370645.1 uncultured bacterium | reverse complement strand
CTCAATATATCTTCTATTATATCAATCTTTCTTCACTTTCCGGGTCAAAGAAATACACGTGATTCAAATCCACCGCTATTTCTATCTTTTCCCCAGGCTGAGGTAATTTATCAGGGGCCATTCGCATGCAATAATTATGGTCCACATCACTAAAATAAACAAAAATTTCATTTCCAATAGGTTCAACAACATCCACTTCTATTTTTTGAGGCTTGCTGATGGTTTTACTTTGGACCAGGGAAACATCATATAGATGTTCAGGACGCACCCCCATGACGACCTGACGATTCTGGTATGACATCAATTTTTTTCTAATCGGATCAGGCAATTCAATTTCAAAAAGTTTCGAACGAAAGTTTAATTTACCATTCGAGAACAATTCACCCGAAAAAAAATTCATGGCAGGGCTTCCAATAAATCCGGCTACGAAACGGTTGACCGGATTATTATAGAGGCTAAGCGGGGAATCGACCTGTTGTATAACTCCATCCTTCAGGATGACAATTTTATCCCCCATGGTCATTGCCTCAATCTGATCGTGAGTTACATAAATCATAGTGGTTTTGAGTTTATGGTGCAGACGATTTATCTCAATACGCATCTGAACGCGTAATTTGGCATCCAGGTTTGATAACGGTTCATCAAAAAGAAAAACTTTAGGTTTGCGAACAATTGCACGCCCCAGCGCCACTCTTTGACGTTGCCCTCCGGAGAGAGCTTTCGGCTTTCGTTTAAGAAAAGTTTCCATGTCAAGAATTTGAGCTGCTTCGGTAACCCGGGTTTTTATCTCATCTTTGGGAAATTTCCTTAATTTTAAACCGAAGGCCATATTGTCAAAGACTGTCATGTGCGGATATAGAGCATAATTCTGAAAAACCATAGCTATATCACGATTTTTCGGGGGGAGAGTATTGACCACCTTATGATCAATTAAAATCTCTCCGGATGAGATTTCTTCCAGACCGGCAATCATCCTTAGCAAAGTAGATTTTCCGCAGCCCGATGGGCCAACCAAGACAACAAATTCACGGTCTTCAATGGAAAGATTAGCTTCGCGGATGGCGGTCACATTACCGTCATAAACTTTTGTAACCTGTTTAAGTTCAACTGAAGCCATGGCACCCCTCACGATTTTACTTGTAGAACTATCCCAAATCAAATTTATGGTCACCGCCCCGGAAAGTACATGTTGGCAGTGAAAGATGATATAATATACTGAATTGTATCCTCACCGGGTTGACAATTTAAAAATTCGCCAATTATATTTCCCAAGTGATGCATGAAATTTTGAATCACTTAATTCAAAACTTTCATCGGATATGACATCCGATGCTTTTTTAATGTGGTACAGTTCCGGAATCTTCAACCGGATCTCTTGCGAGACATCCGATTTATTGAGAACAACTAAAAGCCGTTCATTCACATCGGATCGTAAATAGGCATAGATAGGCTCATCTGCCTGCAGGGTTAGAAAATCTCCATGTCTCAGGGCGGGATGCTTCTTCCGCAATTGAATCATTTTTTTAACCGACTCGAGCATTTCCTTTTCATCCTGTGAGAGGTCACTATCAAATCGCATGGGTCTGCGGTTATCCGGATCAGCTGCACCGGTCATTCCAATTTCATCTCCATAATAAATCACCGGTATTCCAGGAATCGTTAAGAGATAAGCCAGGTATAATCTGACTTTTTGGAAACTCAGAGGGTCATCGACTTGAGGTGGATCTTCCCATCCAATTTCTTGGGCATTTCCGGAAGTAGTAGATACATCCCCATCGGCGTAAGCCATGTATCGAACCTTGTCATGGCTATCCATTAAATTTCCCATGAGATGGTTGACACCGTAGACAGCAAACGTCTTATGCATTTCACTGTCTATTATTTGAAAAGAGGAATTTTTTTCCAAAAATACCTTTATTGCGACATCATATAAGTTAAAATTGAATTGGGCATTTAACTGACCATTATTGACATATGAACTAATAAGATCATATCCTCCAAATGTCTCTCCGATTTGAAAAAATGACCGATTTTCTTTGACAGCAATTTCCCGATTCAATTTACGCGTCAACATTCTCCAGAAATTATTAGGGATGTGCTTTACAGCATCCTGGCGGAAACCATCGATTCCGGTCTCCTTCATCCACCAAACCGCATTATCAGTCATCACTTCCAATGCTTCCCTGGAGCCCAGAAAATCAAAAGAGGGAAGGAATGTATCAAACCAGGTGGTTAATCTATATTCGTCCCACACCCGAATATTTTGTCTACCGTCCGGCAACTCCAATTGTCCAAACCATTCCGGATTATTTTTGTAAAAGGGGTGTTCCTGATGGACATGATTGGCAACAAAATCCAGGATTACTTTCATACCATTTTGATGCGCTTTTTCGACCAGCTCTTTAAAGAGTTTTAAATCTCCAAAGCGGTGATCTACCTTTATATGATGGATAGGCCAATATCCATGATAACCTGAGAAATATCGATGAGGAGCAGGATATTCCCGAAATGCTCCCAGGGTGTTTTGAATAACAGGTGAAAGCCACAGGACATTGACGCCCAAATCGGCAAAATACCCCTCTTCCAGTTTATTTATAATGCCCTGTAAATCGCCACCAAAAAAATTTGCCTTCTGATCCAATTCAGGATGATTCACCGGTTGGGTATTCCCCGGATCTCCATCCAGAAAACGATCGACCATAATTGCATAGAGAACAGCATCCTGCCAGGCAAAATCCGGGGTTTTAGATGCAACCGGATATAACGATTTTAAATGAATTTCCTGAAAGTAGGTCGATAGACCTCCCTGATTGACGGCTATTCGGAGAGGAACTTTAGCTGAGAGATCCGATTCATCAAGATGGACCGTAATTTTTTGACCAGAAATTTCAATTTTTTCCCGGGGAAGCTGTGAGTTTCCCAGTAGAACAATGATCTGTTCATGACTCAAAGCCCTTTCAGACTCTCCACCCTCAAAGTAAAAATCTACTCTGATTTTGCCATTCTCATTCTGCGATCGAAGTTGATGCAATATCGCACGCTCTTTGTGTTTGGGAGATATGGTAAGCACAGAGTTAAACGCGCCAAAAGGATTACTTATCTTTTCCGGATTGAGAGGATCTAATAGTTCATTCCCATCCACAAAAAATTTATACTCATAGCGACCCGGATCCAGTGCCAGGGATATTTCATAAATTCCGTCACCATCTTCATCGAGCAGCGGAAGATTTTCACGGTTCCAGTTATTGAAAGATCCAAACAGACAGATTTTATCTACATCGTGAGAAAGTTTGTAAGAAAATGAATGCAGATATCTCCTGCCAACTCTTACCGGAAGTGCATATTTTTTTCCGGAGTATTCAAAATGAATGATTGAGAGACCCTCAAGCGAAGTGTCCGCACGCAGAATGAGTAATTCAGTCTCTTTCAGATATCGTATATTAATATTTTTATGGTCTTCAAATTGAAGGTTATATTTCTCTGCATAAAAGATATCTCCCACCGGAATCGTATCGGACAGTCCCGAAACCAGCGCAATCGGTTGGATCAGATCATGAATTTCTGAGGAACTGCTGAAATTACAGCTAACCATTTGAAAACAGATTACCACAAATATGAGAGCTGAAGCAATTTTAGAGACTTTTCTCAAAATCATCAAAATCTCGCATAAAATTGATTTAAAAGATATAATAGTTAAGTTTATATTTCCATTCTTTTTTTCTTTGTAAATCAGGTTCTTCTCAAGAATGAGTACTTTTTAGAATGCCAGAACTATATATTTCACCCCTGCCTGCCTGTCCGATGCCAGGCGGACAGCCACGTCTGTTCAGCCAGTCTGGCAAGGAGCAGCCTGACAGGCCGGACAAGCAGGCAGGTCTAAAGGGGTTTTGATAAAATTATAGATATTCCTTACTATAAATATATCATCCCTGACGGGGTTTTAAAAAAATGGTACCAAATTAAATTTATGATACCAGGAAATTCAGAAATCAAGGAATTCAATTAGAATTCAGCATCATTTATCTATGGATCCCCTACGGATCAAATATTTATATGAATAATTTTCAAAAATGAACTTAAATCCCATCAGGGGTGAAATGTAATTTTGTTGGTTATAGAGAATGTTAATTATTGTAGTGAACAATAATTCAAAGGTTGGGGATTCAGACTGGATTTCTAAAAATTTTCTCACTATTCATGAATAAGTTATATTATATTTTCACATTTTTATTGCTGGAGGTAAATAGATGACCGGTAGAAGCAGCGGTATACTCATGCATATTTCATCCCTTCCTTCACCTTATGGAATCGGGGATTTTGGAACTGAGGCCTATAAATTTGCCGATTTCCTGAATGAAACGAAACAGACATATTGGCAGGTGCTACCCCTTAATCCCATCTCACTAATCAGTGGTAATTCGCCTTATGCCAGTTATTCAGGTTTCGCCGGCAATACCCTCTTTATCAGCCCTGATAAACTGATGGAAATGGAATTACTTACACCACCTGATCTCCAGATGTATCCAAATTTACCTTCAGAATATGTTGATTATCAAAAGGTTATCAAGGCCAAAAAGATTCTTTATGCCAAGGCATATGAGGCATATAAACAGAAAAAGAGCCGATTTTCAGAGGATTTTAAAAAATTTACCCAGTCTAATCAGGATTGGTTGCATGAATTTGCCTGTTTTATGGCCTTCAAAAATCATTTTAATGATGGCGATTGGGGAACTTGGCCCAAGCAAATTAAAAATCGAAATAAAAATGCACTTGCCACCTTAGAAAAAGAATTACACGATCAAATTAGCTATCAAAAATTTATGCAATTTATATTTTTTAAGCAGTGGAATTCTCTAAAGGATTACTGCAATGAGAGAAATATTCAAATAATCGGAGATATTCCTTATTATGTCAACTACGACAGTGCAGAGGTCTGGAGCAATCCCGAATTGTTCAAATTAGATAAGGATAAAAAGCCGGCTTTTGTAGCGGGTGTTCCCCCGGATTATTTTAGCGAAACGGGACAGTTATGGGGAAATCCGGTTTACCGCTGGGGGACTATGAAGAAACAAAACTTTCAATGGTGGATTAAGCGAATTGAGCAAAATCTCCGCCTTTATAACGTCATAAGAATTGATCACTTTAGAGGATTTCTTGCATATTGGGAGGTGCCTGCGCAGGAAAAAACCGCAATTCATGGCCGCTGGGTGAAAGCTCCAGGAAAAGAGGTATTTAAGAAATTTAAAGAGAAATTCGGGGAACTTCCTATTCTGGCTGAGGACCTTGGGGTAATCACGGATGATGTACGGGAGCTGATGAAAAATTATAATTTACCGGGTATGAGAATCTTGGTTTTCGCTTTTGACGAAAATTTACCTCAAAATGCGTATGCTCCCCATAACCATATATCAAACTGTGTGGTATATACCGGTACGCATGACAACAATACCGTTAGGGGTTGGTTCAAGGAGGAGATGACAGACTCCCAGAGGGAGAGGATTTTTCAATATCTCGGTTTGATAACTTCAGAGGATGAGATTCACAGGCATTTTATTCGCCTGGCCATGGGATCGGTAGCAAAATTGGTATTATTTCCTTTACAGGATATTCTTGGTTTAGACTCTATACATCGCATGAATCGCCCCGCCACTCTCGATGGAAATTGGAAGTGGCGGTTATTGCCCGATAAGCTCACGCCCGAAGTAAAAAATGAACTGCTTACATCTACCACACTATTTGGAAGGGCAAGGATCTGAACAATTCATAACGCAAAGATGCTCGTTACTCTTCTCTCGTTGCTAGGTACTCGTTGCTAGGTACTGGATACTCATTGCTTTCATTATAAAGAATGATTTAACGAGAAACGAGTAACGAGCAACGAGTATCGCTCTCTCCTAAAAGGAACAAATCTTTGCCTTCTTGGCGTCTTTGCGTGAGATTTTATAAAATAAGAATATTCGGGAAGAGATTAAGTTCTGTCGGAAGTTCCGGATAAAAACAAAAAAGCCTGGTGACGACCTACTCTCCCACCCCGGTGCCGGGGCAGTACCATCGGCGCTAGCGGGCTTAACTTCTCTGTTCGGAATGGGAAGAGGTGTTTCCCCACTGCTAGAGTCACCAGACAACATTTACTCACATATTCCCAAAGGGATGATGGGATATAGGGGTAGTTTACCGTGTTTAAAATAAAATGTAGATCAAGACGCACGGCTGATTAGTACTGCTCGGCTCAATCCGTTGCCGGACTTACACCTGCAGCCTATCGACCTTCTCGTCTCGAAGGAGCCTTTAGTACCACTTACGTGATAGGGATACTTCATCTTGGGCAGGGTTTCGCGCTTAGATGCTTTCAGCGCTTATCCACACCGGACATGGCTACCCAGCTGTGCCCTTGGCAAGACAACTGGTGCACCAGAGGTCCGTCCACTCCGGTCCTCTCGTACTAAGAGCAGAGTCCCTCAAGTATCCTACGCCCGCAACAGATAGGGACCGAACTGTCTCACGACGTTCTAAACCCAGCTCACGTACCGCTTTAATTGGCGAACAGCCAAACCCTTGGGACCTTCTTCAGCCCCAGGATGCGATGAGCCGACATCGAGGTGCCAAACCGCCGCGTCGATGTGAACTCTTGGCGGCGATCAGCCTGTTATCCCCGGAGTACCTTTTATCCTTTGAGCGACGGCCCTTCCACACAGAACCGCCGGATCACTAAGCCCTGCTTTCGCATCTGCTCGACTTGTTTGTCTCGCAGTCAAGCTCCCTTATGCCTTTACACTCTACGCACGATTACCGACCGTGCTGAGGGAACCTTTGGGAGCCTCCGTTACATTTTTGGAGGCGACCGCCCCAGTCAAACTACCCACCTGACACTGTCCCCTGGCAGGATAACTACCATAGGTTAGAGTTCCAACTAAACAAGGGTGGTATTTCAAGGTTGGCTCCACGAGTCCTAGCGGACCCGCTTCAAAGCCTCCCACCTATCCTACACATGTTTAGCTAAAACCCAATATCAAGCTATAGTAAAGGTTCACGGGGTCTTTCCGTCCCGTTGCGGGAAATCGGCGTCTTCACCGATATCTCAATTTCGCCGAGCCTCTTGTTGAGACAGTGCCCAAGTCGTTGCACCATTCGTGCAGGTCGGAACTTACCCGACAAGGAATTTCGCTACCTTAGGACCGTTATAGTTACGGCCGCCGTTTACCGGGGCTTCGGTTCACTGCTTTGTCCGAAGACGAACAGATCCCCTTAACCTTCCGGCACCGGGCAGGTGTCAGTCCCTATACGTCGTCTTACGACTTCGCAGAGACATGTGTTTTTAGTAAACAGTCGCCTGGGCCTGGTCACTGCAACCCCTCTCGGCTCCGATCGCGAAGATCTTTACCTAATAGGGGCACCCCTTCTCCCGAAGTTACGGGGCTATTTTGCCGAGTTCCTTAACAAGAGCTCACTCGCGCACCTGAGGATTCTCTCCACGTCTACCTGTGTCGGTTTGCGGTACGGGCACCCACCTGATTCACTTGCGAGGGTTTTCCTGGCAGTATGATTACGGTCAGTTTATGGCCCTAAGGGCCTCCTATTCGCATCTCGGCGTTTTAGATAGTCCAGCGGATTTACCTACCGGACCCGCCTACTTGCTTAAACCGGGACGTCCAACACCCGGATGACCTTCACTCCTGCGTCACCCCTCAAGTTCAAACACCAGAATGAGTGGTACGGGAATATTTAACCCGTTTTCCATCGACTACGCCTCTCGGCCTCGCCTTAGGTCCCGACTAACCCTGAGCAGACGAACTTTACTCAGGAAACCTTAGACTTTCGGTGATACGGATTCCCACCGTATTTATCGCTACTTATGCCAGCATTCTCTCTTCTGCCTCCTCCAGCATGTCTCACAACACACCTTCAATGGTTAGCAGAATGCTCCCCTACCAGACAAGGAACAAGGATCAAGAATCAAGGGTCAAGCTTTTATCCGTTGATGCAGGCCCCAAAGCATCTTTCCTACCTCATTATAAACAGCTTCAAGTTCTTCATAATCTGCATCTGTCATATATTCTAAATCGCGGCAATACCGCAACCACAGACGCGTCTCATCACAGCTCCCGATACTAATTTCCAAATGATTAAGAAAGCGGGCTGGACGAAGTTTTTTAAAGGCATAACCTTCCACAAGATTAGAAACGATTGATTTACTGCTATCTCTAAGCTGAGAGGCTAATCCCTTATACTGTTCATGCTTGGGAAAATTCAGGCTTATACCGGTGAACTCTTAAACTCACCTCATAAGCCTTGTTATACACCACCAGATCTTCTACAATATTCATTTACTTGCTCCTTGCCTCTTGAACCTTGTTCCCTGAATCCGTAGCTTCGGTGACAGGCTTGAGTCCCGACAATTTTCGGCGCAGAATGGCTCGACCAGTAAGCTATTACGCACTTTTTCAAGGGTGGCTGCTTCTAAGCCAACCTCCTGGTTGTCTGGGCCATTCCACCTCCTTTAGCACTTAACCTGTACTTGGGGACCTTAGCTGACGGTCTGGGCTGTTTCCCTCTCGGCCACGAAGCTTATCCCTCGTAGCCTGACTCCCGGGTAACATGTGCACGGCATTCGGAGTTTAACAGAGATTGGTATCCTAACGGACCCGTACCCTATTAGTGCTCTACCTCCGCCACACTTTTACCCGAGGCTAGTCCTAAAACTATTTCGGGGAGAACGAGCTATCTCCGGGTTTGATTGGCCTTTCACCCCCACCCACAGCTCATCCCCTGGTTTTTCAACACCAGTGGGTTCGGACCTCCACCTCGTTTTACCGGGGTTTCATCCTGGCCATGGGTAGATCACCCGGCTTCGCGTCTGCAGCAAGCAACTCGTGCGCCCTATTCAGACTCGCTTTCGCTACGGCTCCGCCCCTGAAGGGCTTAACCTACGCTACTTACCACAACTCGCTGGCTCATTATGCAAAAGGCACGCCGTCACCAAGTATCCAACAAGTTGAATACTCAGCTCCGACTGGTTGTAGGCATACGGTTTCAGGTACTATTTCACTCCCCTTCCGGGGTGCTTTTCACCTTTCCCTCACGGTACTGGTTCACTATCGGTCACAAAAGCATATTTAGCCTTATGCCGTGGTCGGCACAGATTCCCACAGGGTTCCACGTGCCCCGCAGTACTTGGGTACATAAACCAGAGAGCCTTAGTAATTTCGCCTACAGGGCTATCACCCGCTATGGCCCACCTTTCCAGGATGGTTTGACTATCAATAAGGTTTTTTACTCTCCGAGTGATCCACAGCTCACTCCGTCTATGACCCACTACCCCTGATGCACAACGTCTGCGGACTTCATACATGCACACAGGTTTAGGCTGTTTCCTTTTCGCTCGCCGCTACTCAGGAAATCGAATTTCTCTTTCTGTTCCTCCAGGTACTTAGATGTTTCACTTCCCCAGGTTTGCTTCCCGGTAAACCGGGATAACCCCGCATGACCAGGGTTGGGTTGCCCCATTCGGAAATCCACGGATCTAAGGTTACTTGCACCTCCCCGTGGCTTCTCGCAGCTTGCCACGTCCTTCATCGCTCTTTTGTGCCAAGGCATCCACCGTATGCCCTTTATATCTTGATCTACTCTTTTACTCCTTCATAACACGGTAAACTACCTGTATATCCCATACAAATATGTGTACCTAAGATGTAATTAGACCGAATGTATCAAATATTACGGGGTATAAAAGAGGGGTGAGACAAAGCTCCTTAGAAAGGAGGTGATCCAGCC
>CBDUVK010000090.1:0-9801 GCA_965370645.1 uncultured bacterium | reverse complement strand
TGATTGTTCATGGATTTTTAATAAAATGGTCATCTGAGATCTCCCCCCAACGACTGAGCCAAAATATTAAACAAAATTATATTACTTTTCTGGCACAAAGCTACAACCAGAGAGATCCGCTTCCCGCACAAAGTCTCACAACCTTAAACAAACCGTCGGCCAGGGAAATCACACCACAATTGCCCGTAGCACCACCCGAAAATCGATCTGGAGATGGCAGTGAATCAACGATTGCTCCACCCTCTGTGCCCCCGGATATTAACGGGCACATAGCAGAAACCGGTCAAATGGGCATAGCAACCATTGGTTCTGCGGTAGAAGGCGTTCCGGGATATACCGGAAGAAATTATGGAATAACCCGCCGTGAGAAACGGTTAAGTTATCGCAAACAGGTTAAAATATTCCGGAGTCACCAGGACAACATTTACATCCCGATACCGGAAACCACTCAGCTTGCCTCCCAGAACGGAAGTCGCGATTTTTATGAAACCATCGCCATCATGGAAGCCAATGAAATTGATATAAAATACTGTTTTGAAAAATTTGCCCGCTATGATCCCTCCCTTTCAGGAGATGTATCCATCAGCTTCACCATCCATCCGGATGGCTTCGTCATTCCGGCCAGTGTAAAGGTCACTCAAAACACAATTTATGATTCCCGCATTGCTGATTGTATCCGTAAACAAATCCAGCGCTGGAGAAATTTTGCCCGGCTTGCCTACAATGATGGTAATTTTACGGTGATACGGAAGTATGTGTTTTAGGATTGGGATGTGCTGAGCCCCAACATTCATGTTGGGGAATAAATCATAAATGTCGGGGTTAGAAGAACTTCGGCTCCTCATACTCTCCGAATACTTCCTTCAGGGTATTTACCATTTCTCCCAGAGAACAATAAGCTTTGGCACAGTCAATGAGGAGAGGCATCAGGTTTGTGTCATTCTGGGCTGCTTCTTTTAATCGAGTCAGATTTTGCCGGGCAATATCATTGTCACGGGTTTCCCGAAGCTTCCGGAGGCTCCGGATCTGTTGTTTCTCTACTTCCTCAGATATTAACAGGAGTGGAATTTCAATTTTTCCACCCTCTTCAACAAAACCATTGACGCCCACAATGATACGGTCTTTTTTATCGATTTCCTGCTGGTAGAGATAGGCGGCACGGGCAATTTCCTGCTGGAAGAAGCTTTTTTCGATAGCAGGTATCACACCACCGAGTTTATCGATTTTCTCAAAATATTCTTCAGCAGCATCTTCCATGCGATTGGTCATCATTTCCACATAATAACTTCCTCCGAGCGGATCCGAGGTATAGGAAACCCCCGTTTCATGCGCCAGAACTTGCTGGGTTCTCAGGGCAATTTTCACCGCTTTCTCGGAAGGTAAAGCCAGCGTTTCATCCATGGAATTGGTGTGCAAAGACTGGGTGCCCCCCAGCACACCGGCGAGGGCCTGATAGGCCACGCGTACAATATTATTTTCCGGCTGTTGAGCAGTTAAGGTACATCCGGCCGTCTGGGTATGAAAACGCAATAACCAGGAACGTGGATTTTTTGCGCCATATTTATGACGCATTTTTTTTGCCCAGATACGGCGCGCGGCCCGATACTTGGCAATCTCTTCAAAAAAATCGTTATGAGCATTAAAAAAGAACGAGAGACGAGGCGCAAATTTGTCGATATCCAATCCCCGCTCCAGTGCTGCTTCAACATAGGCAAATCCGTCAGCCAGGGTAAATGCCAGCTCCTGTGCAGCGGTGGAACCCGCTTCTCGGATATGATATCCGCTGATGCTGATGGTGTTCCATTGGGGCACATGTTCCGTGCAATATTCAATCATGTCCACAATAAGTCGCATGGAGGGTCGTGGTGGATATATCCATTCCTTCTGAGCGATATACTCTTTCAGAATATCGTTCTGCAGGGTTCCCCGGACCATTTCGAATGGCACGTCCTGTTTTTCCGCCACCGCCAAATAAAACGCCAAAACCATCACCGCCGGTCCATTGATAGTCATGGAAGTGCTGACCTTATCGAGCGGAATCCCTTCAAAGACCAATTCCATGTCGGCTAATGAGGAGACAGAGACGCCGCATTTTCCAACTTCCCCTTCACTTAGAGGGTCATCGGCATCTCTTCCCATAAGTGCCGGTAGATCAAATGCAACCGATAATCCCATCTGGCCATGATTCAAAAGATATTTAAAACGTTGATTGGTATCCCGTGGTGATCCAAAACCAGCAAACTGTCGCATGGTCCACATTTTACCCCGATACATATTGTGATGGATACCACGGGTATAGGGAAATTCCCCGGGATGGTTTAGATCTTCAAAATAGTTGAACTCAGGAAGCTCGGCCGGTGTGGCTAACAACTCCACCGGTTCGGATGAAGCTGTAACATACTTTATATTCATATCCTTGCTTTTTTCCTGCTTGGCTTTCAACCATTCCTGCTTGGCTTTTTTTATTTTTTCCATCTCGGCAAACATACCATTCCTCCTGAAAATATTCTTTTCAACTTCCAAAAAATTCATATATTCTGTCATTGCGAGAAATGCAATGACGACCTGTCCGCCCGGCAACTGCCGGGCAGGGTGGCCAGATAGGCGCTTCACTCAGAACAACAGAAAGTACAATTTCTTAAAAGTTTCTCACTATTAAACCGGATTAAATTAAACAATCACAGATATTATTGCAATGAGTAATAGAAGTGATTTCTCAGAACTTGCCTCAGATAAAAAGCCAAATTTCACAATACCGATCATATTTTTCATCAGTTTCAGGGAATTCTATATATAAAATCCTGGCTTTAATAAACCCTATTTCCCATTAGAAAAGGAGGGCTTTTGGTTCCAAATGCAACCTGATATCAAAAAAACTAAAATTTTAATTGGTTTAAGCCTCTCCTGTCCCTAATTTTTCTGCCCGCTTTTTTAACCAGAGAAAACACTTTTCATAAGGAGATATAGATGGTAAAACATGATGTTAAAGATTTAAATTTAGCCCAAGAAGGCAAACGCCGGATTGAGTGGGCAGATAATGATATGCCGGTTCTGGCGGAAATTCGCAAGCGCTTTGAGAAAGAAAAACCGCTCAAAGGAAAAAAGATGAGTGCCTGTCTGCACGTCACAGCAGAAACCGCCAATCTGGCCCGTACCCTGAAAGCAGGCGGAGCCGATCTGGTGCTGGTTGCATCCAATCCGCTCAGTACTCAAGATGATGTGGCTTCATCCCTGGTGGCTGACTATGAAATTTCTGTATATGCCATCAAAGGGGAAGATCATAAGACTTATTATGACCATATTCATGCCGCGCTTAAACACCAACCGGTAGTCACTATGGATGATGGTGCTGATCTGGTATCCACCGTTCACACCGATTATCCGGATCAATGCGCTCAGATTTATGCCTCCATGGAAGAGACCACCACTGGTGTGATACGTCTGCGGGCAATGCATAATGATGGTGCCCTGAAGCTACCGGTATATGCCGTAAATGACGCACTCACTAAATTCCTGTTCGATAATCGATATGGAACAGGGCAATCCACCGTAGATGGCATCATCCGCTCAACTGATATTCTGTTGGCAGGTACAAATGTGGTTGTTGCCGGATATGGCTGGTGCGGACGTGGTTTCGCGATGCGCTGCCGTGGAATGGGATCAAAGGTGATAATTACCGAGATCGATCCAATTAAGGCGCTGGAAGCCGCCATGGATGGATACCGGGTCATGCCAATGGCTCAGGCAGCTGAAATAGGTGACCTGTTTGTCACTATAACCGGTGATATCAATGTCATCAGAAAAGAACATTTTGAACGCATGAAAAACGGTGCCATTGTTGCCAATTCCGGTCACTTTAATGTTGAAATAGATATTCCATCCTTACAAAAAATGGCCGTCAAAACCCGCAAAGAGGTTCGCCAATATGTGGATGAATACACATTAGCCAATGGTCATAAAATTTTTATACTGGCAGATGGTCGACTGATTAATCTTGCCGCCGCAGAAGGTCACCCCGCCAGTGTGATGGATATGAGTTTTGCAACCCAGGCTCTGACGACTGAAATTGCACTCCTGGAGAAAAAGAATGCGGGGGTTTTTAAGGTTCCGAAAGAAATTGAAGACTATATTTCCAAACTCAAGCTGGAAACTATGGGAATTGAAATCGACGAATTAACCGAAGAACAGAAAAAGTATTTGAGTTCCTGGGAAATGGGAACTTAATACTTGTAATTTCCAAATGATATCCTATGCCCTGTCCGTTGAGTCAGACAGGGCATTTTATTTATATCTTCAAAAATGTTTCCCTATAATTTCCGAATTAAAATGACGATAGGAACTAATTCTTGAAACTATTGGCGGTTTTTGCACATCCCGATGATGAATCTTTTGGACCGGCGGGGACTCTGGCGAAATACGCCGCCGAGGGACACCATGTTGGACTGGTTTCCCTCACCCGCGGCGAATCAGGTTCCTTAGGTATTTCAAAAACCCTCGAGCCGGCAGAATTGGGACGCAGACGAAGTCAGGAATTACAATGTGCTTCAGACAAACTGGGTATTTCTTATCTCAAAATTTATGATCTACCGGATAAAAATCTCACTTCTGTTTCAGATGATCATGGAATCGCACTCATCAAAACAGAAGTTAAAACTTTTAAGCCCGATGCCATCATCACTTTTCATGAGAACGGCATTTCCGGACACCCCGATCACAAAACAGTCACCCGCTGGATCTTACACACGGTCGATCAAATGGATAATCCCCCTCTCCTACTTTATTATGGAATTTTGCCTGAACAGATAAAGATGATTCCAGAGAGAGAATTATTTGCCATGCCGGAGCAGGATATCACCCACAGGATTGATGTCAATAAATATCTTGACAAGAAAAAAGCAGCTATTAAGTGTCACGAGACCCAGGAAGAGCTTTGGAAAATTTTTCAGGATCTGCCGTTAAGTTATGAAGAATTAAATCGATGGGAACATTTTATGCAGGTCCGACCGCTACCGTCTAAGTCCAACCTTCACCACAAATTTTTCGAAGAAACATCTATCACATAAAATCTAACAAATATCTTGCTTTAGTACCCTTTTTTGAATTTATTTTAAGGTTTCGGCACAAATTATATCAAAATAAAGGAGACAACTGTGAAAGAAGCAATCAAAGGATTACAACCCCAGGCGATGTGGGAACAATTTTACGAGATTTCCCAGATTCCACGCTGTTCTAAAGAGGAAGAAAAAGTGCGGGAATATGTCATTGAGCTTGCAAAGCGTAATAACCTGACCTACAAAATGGATGAGGTTGGCAATGTTGTAGTTCAGAAACCGGCATCACCCGGTCTGGAAAAGAAGCCCATGATAGTTTTTCAGGGTCACCTGGATATGGTCTGTGAAAAAAACAAAGGCACCGAGCATGATTTTTCGAAAGACCCCATTAAACTAATGCGGGATGGGGATTGGATAAAAGCGGATGGGACAACCCTGGGATCCGATAACGGCATCGGTGTTGCCGCTGCACTGGCAATCATGGAAGATAATGAAATGAAACATGGGCCATTGGAATTTCTGTTCACAATAGATGAAGAAACCGGCCTGACCGGTGCCCAGGAGATTTCCAGGGATCTATTGGAAGGTAGAATTTTACTGAATATGGATTCAGAGGAAGATGGTGCAGTTTATATCGGCTGTGCAGGTGGTCGGGATGCAGAACTTTTCCTCTCGATTGATTCCGAAAAAATACCTGCTGGTTTTAAAGCGGTTCTGGTGAAAGTAACCGGTTTGATGGGGGGGCATTCCGGATTGAATATTCACGAAGGTCGCGGGAATGCCATCAAGTTATTGAACCGTTTTCTTTGGAAAACCCTCCCTCAAATTAGCGGCCGTCTGGCATCGATTGAAGGTGGAAGTAAACACAATGCAATTCCCCGGGAAGCAGAAGCTATCGTATTTATTCCACAGGATAAATTTTCTGAGCTAAAGGAAAATGTTAATCAATATGATCAATTTTACAAAGATGAATACAACCTGAGTGATCCAAAAGTCGAACTGAGCATTGAAGAATCCGGTTTTACGATCCCACAGGAAATGTTCTCCTCAAAACTGCATAACCGGCTCATGAATCTGATTTTTAGCCTCCCGCATGGTGTACTCTCCATGAGTCACACAATCTCCGGATTAGTGGAGACGTCCACCAATTTAGCAGTAGTAAGCAGAAAAAATGGACAAATTGCTATATTAACCAGTCAACGTAGTTCGATCGGTTCTGCATTGGGTGAAATTCATGATATGGTACTGGCCTGTGGATACCAGGCTGGTGCTGAAGTTCACAGCGGTGGTGGTTATCCTGCCTGGCAACCCAATCCGGAATCCCCACTCTTGAAACGAACAAAGAAAGTCCATAAAGATCTTTTTGGCAAAGAACCGGAAGTGAAAGCGATCCATGCTGGACTGGAATGTGGAATTATTGGGGCTAAATTTGCAGGTATGGACATGATATCATTTGGACCGACAATCATGGGAGCTCATTCCCCTGACGAACGAATACAAATTTCAACTGTGGAAAGATTCTGGAAACTGGTAGAATCACTGGTCAAAGATATCGCATCCTAAGCAAAAACCATATAATTAAAAAAGGGCGAATGATATCATTCGCCCTTTTTTTCATCCTAACTCGGATTAATAATTTTACTTAATTTGCATAATTATTAGTTTCCCACCTCTTTTTGCACAGGAAGCCAAAATTTCCGTATTAATTTACCGGAATTTTCATAAATTTCCACCACAGGTCCAACTGCAAATAAACTTTGTTCCTTCAAATAACGGATTAATTTTTCAGAATCTAATCCCAATACATCTTTATCACTCCCATCCCAAATCAACACATTTTGCCAATTCCACTTAGCTTTATAGAGTGGACTGGTTATTTGCATAGATTCGGGAATTCTTGTGGCAATAATGGATTTACTTTGCCGGGATTTTCCAGGAATAGGTCTGAAAATAAAAAACGGTTCTGATACAGTCAGATTTTGTTTTTGAAGCTCATCCAGAAACCGGGCAATCCCGTCATTTTTTCCCTCTTCTGATGTCGCAATATGTAAAGCAGCATAATAGAACGGCTGAAAAGATTTCAATTGAATTTTGGTTGAATCCGTAACAAGAATCGGTAAGTTGAAATCCCCCTGTGAACAGAGAAAAACCAGCACACCCAAACTGATGGATAAAAACAGTAAAAGCAACCGTTGCATTATACATATCTCCAGAGCGAAAGGACATGAAAATACAATAATTTATGATCATAAAAAAATGCTTTTTTATTTTTATTTTAAAATTTAAGAACCTCTTAAGAACCTGAGCGTTTCATACCCAATGCAACAGAATGAATATTGAAAAATGCCCGGGATTTTTATGGTTTGAGCTGTGGATTTTACCTCTTGTATTCATTTGACAAGAACGGTAAATTCAGACTGGAATAATGGGAGTAGACAATGAACATGCATTCAAGCATACTAATTTTTTTAATCGCCTGTTTTGTATTCGCAGATTCCGATCTGGTTGCCCAACGTCTGAATTGCGAAATTAAAGTGGATATCCCGCGACTTGACCCCAACGACCGGGATGATCTGGCGGAATTCCAGCGAAAATTAACCAACTACATGAACAACACCCGCTGGAGCGATAACAATCAGGATATTGTTATTAACTGCAACGTAAACGTCATTATTCAAACTGTCACCAACAGAGGTTCGGAAAAAGTTTATTTAGCCCAATTTCTTATCGGTTCACCCAGTGGGGAAAACTTCTATGATCAGGCATGGGAATTTACTTATTTCCCCGCACAGGCGTTTCAATCATTCCGAGCCATATTTGATCCGTTATTGGACCTGGTCGATTACTATGCATTTCTTGTAATGGCAGGTGAATTGGATACCTATGATCTGTTTGCCGGTAGTCCCTTTTATGACCGTTGTCAGGAAATATCTAACCGGGGACAGCTGAGTAATTATGGTACCGGATGGAAGAGTCGCCTGGATGAGGTTATCCTTATTACTGATGGAGATCATGTGCCGCTACGGGAGGTAAAGTACTATTATTATCAGGGACTATATTTTGTCGAAAGAGAACCAAAACCTGAATATGCCCGCGAAATATCCAAAGGCGTGGTTGACAGACTGGCTAAAGTTGCAAACAAGCGTCCAAATAGCCGGGCACTAAAGCGATTCTTTGACTCCCATTACCAGGAATTCTGTAAACTCTTTCAATTCGATTCGGACCGCACAAACATCAATACTTTGATGGATATCAATTCAGCTCATCGGGACAAATACAAGGACTGTCGTCCAGGGTCTTAACAGTACAAAGAGTAAATCAGAAATAGAATAGAATTCGTTATTTCAAAATCTATACATTAAACCGGACTTGCATAATATCACCGTCTTTCAAAATGTAGTCTTTCCCTTCTAATCTCAGGATGCCTTGATCCCGGCACCCGGCCAGACCCCCACAGGTAACGAAATCATCGAAATGCACTATTTCAGCACGGATGAATCCTCTTTCCATATCAGTATGAATGGTTCCCGCAGCATGCTGGGCATTTGTGTCCCTGGGTATGGCCCAGGCCCGACATTCTTTTTCATTCATGGTAAAAAATGAAATCAGGCTCTGTAATTCGTACGATTTTTGGATTATTTTATGGAAGGCAGGTTGTTCAATTTTCATATCTTCCAAAAATATTCGTTGATCCTCATCATCCAATTGAGAAATTTCCAGTTCAATTTTGGCACATAGTCCGGTCACAGC
Organism: uncultured bacterium; assembly: GCA_965370645.1. GTDB lineage: Bacteria > Calditrichota > Calditrichia > RBG-13-44-9 > RBG-13-44-9 > RQOF01. The sequence continues at coordinate 1,000 of CBDUVK010000090.1, read as the reverse complement.
AACCCTGGATTTCTGCGCTATCGTTTTCAGTTGCTCTAATATTTCATCTTCCCGGGGAATATCAGATTCCTCATAGTTGACTACCACCAATAAAGGTTTTGCAGAAAGAAACTGAAATCCCCTGATCCGTGTTGATTCCTCCACATTGAGTTGCAATTCACGCAATGGTTTTTCATTTTCCAGATTTTCTTTAAATTTTATCAGCATCTCCCTGTCGCGAATATCTTCTTCATCTTTTCTCTGCATGATCTGTTTATCTAACTTCGCAAGCCTGTTTTCCACAATTGCCAGATCGGAAAGAATAAATTCGCTCTCGACAATATGAATATCCCGCAGAGGATCAACAGATCCTTCAGGATGAGGAACGGTTTCATCCTGAAACCCCTGGATAACCAGACAGAGAGCATCGGTGGTTTTCAATACCGCCAGAAATTGAGGATCAAAACCCTTCCCCTTCCCTTCATGACTTTCCAATCCTCCCACTTCAATGTACTCAATGGAGGTATTGACCTGTTTCCTGGGCTTGACCATCTCAGTCAATTTATCCAGACGGGCATCAGGAACCCAGGCTATACCGCGATGTGTTTCCAATTTTCCGGTGTGAGACGTACTCATATCCTGACCGGTTAAAGTAGAAAACAAGGTTGTCTTACCCGAAAATGGAAGACCAACTATTCCGATTTCCATTTAAAGTCTCCATTGTCTTAAATTATTATAACCCATTGACCAAAATTCAAGGTTTGTATTGAAAATAGTCAACTTTTTCATGGTCATTCTGAACCCGCTTTAGCGCGTGAAGAATCTTATTTTAATCATCCAGATAGGTTTTTCGGATAACTCAAATTGGTTAATATATCTTCATAATACCGTGATCAATAGTGTTGGTCTTTATATTTGTGATATAAGTAATTATAATTTACCTATTATGTCTTTAACTCCTCATACAATTAGGAGATTGCTTCGCTAACGCTCGCAATGACAGGGACAAGATGTCATTGCG
>CBDUVK010000089.1:0-9803 GCA_965370645.1 uncultured bacterium | reverse complement strand
CGGGGTGTAATGAAGCATTGAAATTTTCCTGCTAATCATAGTAGTTCAATGAGTCTATGATGAGAGATCGAGCCTTTGGAGAGGCCTACTCTCATGATACTTGTTGGAAATCCTCCACGCGCCTGAGAAGCACTACCGGGATTGATGAAAAGAGTGTCCTTGATTTTTTCATATACCGGCCTGTGTGTATGTCCGAAAATAACGATATCGGGAAATGGATCGGAGTTCTTATTTCTTAACTTCCAATAAAAATTAATTAAATTTCCAATATTATGTTGCATTAAAATCTGAAATTCCTCAATTTCCATAGAGACTTGGGCTGGTAATACCGAGGAAAGTGTATACAGGTCCATGTTACCATATATTGCCTGGGTGGGAGCAATGGTGTGAAGCTGTTGGAGTATGGGAGATTCTCCGATATCCCCTGCATGAAAAATGATATCAACACCGTCAAAGAGCTTATGTATCTCTTGCGGCAGCTGATTATGAGTGTCAGATATGATTCCTATTTCTGTCGCCATCGCTTATCCATGATTTACAAAGCAATATAGGAGGAGTGATGAAATCAGACAAGATTGATTAATTTAAGCTACTCAATTAAAAGACCTAGATTAAGGAGAGGGAGGATGAAATGGACAGAGATGGTTTAAAAAATTATAAGTTGGGAGAAATATTCAACGGGTATTGCATTATCAGAAAGAAAGAATTGAAATACAAGAAAAACGGAGAATCCTATCTTAAAATGGAATTTGGGGATTCAACCGGCCGCTTGGGAGGTAAAATATGGAGTCATATTCAAGAGAGATCTAAAAATTTGAAACCCGGCCAGGTCGTAAAAATCCGGGGGAAAATACAGCAATATCGACAAAATAAAGAAATCCATGTCGAGAGTGTTCAGCAGGTCAGGGAGGAAGAGAAGTTCATGAAGAAAAAATTACTGCCGGTGAGTCAAAAAGATGTGGAGAAGTTAAAAAAAGGATTCTTGAAACATAAAGCCAGCATAAAAAACCAGTATTTGAAGGATTTGCTGGAACGGGTATTTTCAGACAAATCCTTTCTCACTCGTTATATGCAAATGCCGTCAGGAAAACTCTGGCACCATCAGTATCTATATGGCATGCTTGAGCATCTGCTCTGTATTTTGGACCTTTCAGAAATTATGTATCAACACTATCCGGTACTCAATCTAGAGTTGTTGAAAATGGGTATGATAACACATTTCCTGGGTAATGTTCGTGAGTTTGATCAGGATGGCTTTATTAACTATTCTAAGGAAGGGCGTTTATTGGGTCATGCCCTGCTGAGTATTCAACAATTGGATAAATATATTGAAGATACGGAAGATTTTCCGGAAGAATTAAAAATCCAGCTCTATCATTTAATTATCAGTAATAAAGCGCAAGACGGTGAACCCTCACAGGTTCTGCCCATGACCAGAGAAGCTATTCTGCTGTCAAATCTGATAAGGGTGGATATTCAGGCGAATGCGGTTGAAAGGATTTTATGTAATGATAAACTGGAAGATAGCAATTGGACAAAATTTAACAATCTGTTCAATCGCTTTATTTATGGTAAAACCGTATCTGAATAAAACCCGGCTTTAATTAATATACATGCTGCGAAAGGTAATCCATCGCTCAACAATGTGCCGGAAATTTTTAATTTTAAATGGTTCTACCAGATAGTCCACATAGGGAAGGTAGTGGAATTTATCCAGAATTTCCCGCGATCCCGGATTGGAAATCAGAATTATTGGAACCTGACTTACATATTTCTTATTCTTCAAATTTTCCAGAAGCTCAATATGGGCTGGATTATTCACATTCACAATAATCAAAGTAGGCTTAATATCTTTGATTTTTTCGGGAGGAACAGGCTGGTCGGTATTTAAGAATGTTTTATACCGGTAGGTACTCAATAGGTCCTGTATTAGTTTTGCCCTGTCCTGACTGTTTTCATAAACGACTACACGCATAACATGCCCCTTCTGTTTGACAGTTTATTTATATAGATCAAATATCTTGCCAAAAAAAAGAGCCATATTTCCAATATAAATAATAGGTTAAGCAATATACAAGCGTAAAGAGTTTAATATCAATAGGTTAAGCCGTGCACTACGGGATTGCGATTGCGCTAAATACAATACGGGGGAATTATGATTGCATTATATGCAATTTTCAGGGTTTCAATTTTCCCATCAGGGTGCGGTAATTTATCCTAAGAGATTTACATGCTTCTTTCTTATTACCACCCTTTTGATCCAGGACCATGCGTACGTAAATATGAGATATCTCTTCCAGGGTAAGTTCATTCGCCAGAGCCTTGTCCAGGAAATTGTCAGACTGTTCAATCAGATCCGGGGGCAGGTCTGCCAGATCAATATTGGGGCTGCCGGTGATAATAAGCCGCTTCAGAAGATTTTCCAGTTCCCGCACATTTCCCTCCCAGCGCATATGGGAGAGAAAGGCAACGGTACGGCTGGTTATTTGAGGTGAGGTGAGGTTGTTTTCGTTACAAAAATTTTCAGTAATAAGGTGAATTAAGGCGGGGATATCATCCGGTCTCTCCCGCAGAGGGGGGATGTGTATCGGAATGACATTAATTCGATAGTACAGATCCTCTCGAAATCTTTTTTGTTCAATTAATTCCGGAAGGAATTTATTTGTGGCACTGATAAGCCGAAAATCACTGCTGATTTCTTTCTCTCCCCCAAGTCGGTAAAAGCGTTTATCTTCCAATACTCGCAATAGTTTCGCCTGTAGTTCCAGGGGCATATCACCGATCTCATCCAGGAAAATCCAGCCCTCATTGGCCAGCTCCAGTTTGCCCCGGGTGGTTTTAACTGCACCTGTAAAGGCTCCTTTTTCATAGCCAAACATTTCACTCTCCAGAAGATTAGCAGGCAAAGCCGCACAATTCAAAGCGACGAATATGGATTTGTGAGATTGACTTTGTTTAAAAATATGCTGGGCAATCACCTCTTTCCCCACGCCGGATTCTCCACTGATAAGGATGGGCTCATTACTATCTTTGATCCTGTCGATTAAGTTGAGAATTTTCTGCATGGATTGGCTTACGGCGATGATATCATCATATTGAATGTTATCCTCCAGGCGAGATCGTAATTCGTTATTTTCCCGTTCAAGTTTAAGCATTCGAAGTGCTTGTTTGATGAGAAAGGGCAGTTCCTCTTCAATGTTTTCATTTTTTGAAAAATAGGAATATGCGCCGCGCCGCTGTGCTTCTAAGGCATATTCATAATCTTTGAAGGAAGTAACCACGATAATTTTTGCATCTAGCCCCTTTTTCACCAATTCATCTAACATAAAAAAACCGTCTTCGATTTGTGGGAGTCCTAAATCCAGGATAATTAAATCAGGTTGAAATTCACCCACAAACTCGCTGGCTTCAGTTTTATTAAAAGCAAATTTAAGATCATATTGGCCTTCACTAATCCAACGGCGGTAGCTTTCTGCCCACATGGTATTATCTTCAATAATCAGGATTTTTTTTGGATCATCCATTTCACTTCCTATCTTAAATATGGTAAGCGAATGTTAAATATTGTGCCTTTACCGAGTTTACTTGTTACATCAATAGAGCCCTGATGACTGGTGATGATTTGTTTGACGATGGCCAGACCCATCCCACTTCCCCCTTCCTTTTTACGGGTAGTAAAAAATGGCTCGAAGATCTTTTCCAAAAATTCTTCTGGTATACCTTCACCATCATCCAGAATCTCAAGATACAACCAGGTGTTACGACGAAAATTGGATAAGGGCCTTAAGGGTCGGGTTGAGATTTTCAGCCTCCCCCGCTTTTGATGGATAGATTTTACGCTGTTTTCAAATAAATTAACAAATACTCTGCGCATCTGATCCACATCAACACTGATCTGGGGAACGCTTTCTGAGTAATGCTTCTCAATGATAATGTGCGGGGGGAGTTCTACCAGATCAAGTGACATGTCAATGAGCTGATTGATATTTACCGTAGTCAGACGAAGATCTTTTGGTCGGGTATAATTCAAAAGATCTTTAACTATCTTCTCCATATGCGACGCATGTTGCCGCAGAGGTTCATTCCCTTTGGTCTGAAGCTTTACCAGGGTAATAAAAGATTGAAAGTCATGTGCTAGTTGAGAAGCCATAGTTCCGAGATCTGCCATTTTCTGCGATTGAACCACTTTTTGAATTTCCTGAATGTTCTCGAAAGCAGAGCCGGCTTTAATAGATAAAAATTTGGCAAATTTGAGATCTTTACCGGTTATATGAAAGAGCTTTCGATCTCCTCCCAGCAATATCAATCCCAGGAGATTATTTTTAGAAACCATGGGAATACCGAGATAGAGGTTATGGCGATCCATCAACTGATAGAGAGCTGAACTTGGTGATAATTCGAATTTATTCAGGATAGTGCGATTAAATTCCATCGTTTCGATGAAGGGAGAATTGGTGGTAGATAACAGATCCTCAATCTCTTCAGCCTCAAAGCCATTAAGATAACTGATCTTATAGGGTTTTATATCAAAACGTGAGGTAATCACGGCACATTTTTGAGATTTCAGAACTTTTAAAGAGAGATCTCCGATAAATTGGGCGAGCGCCTGATTGTCTATGTACTTTTCGGTTTCGCTAAACAGGATGACTAAGTCATCTTCCAGGTCATATTCTGCCTCAAAAGTCCGCTCTTTTATTTTTTTGATAGAAAAAATATCAAAAGTCCGGATTATAATCAGAAGTCCCAGGATTACGGGAATTGTGAGGATAAAAATAAACTCCGGCATTGCTGGAAGAAGCATCGATAAAAGAACGATATATAGTAATGAAAGTAGAAAGAATGAAATGAAACGCGATACCGTATCATCGATATCGATAATTTGAAATTTAACGGCGATAGAGAATATACCCAGACTAATGATTGGATAGTTAAGATAAACGGCAGGGTGGATGATACCCCACATCGGAAGTAGTTTCAAAAGGGTAAACGCTAAAATAGAGACGGGAAGTAAATAAATGAGCAGATATTTGATATTCGCCATCTCAACCTGTCTTTTCTCAAGCTGATACTTGCTGAGAAAGGCAACCAGAATGTAGGTGAATGCGGCATAGAAATAGATTATATATATCCAATAGAGCTTAGTATATTCAGGCAGAACGATGCCGTTTTTTACTAACACACCCCCAATTGTCAATTCCACTAAACCCATGGCGCTTAATATTATACTCATGCTGAAAAAAAGAATATTTTTGACACTCAATCTGGGTATCTGCTGACCGTCGAGGTAAGTTTCTGCCAGATAGATAAGTATTGGAGGAATAAAGACTTCAATGATATAATGAATTTTAAAAATGGTATGCGTAAAGGAATCCGGGGATCCCTTCAAAAAAAACAGACCGGATATTTCAATCAGGGCGAGGAGAATGTTTAAATAGATATACAACGGGGCCAGGATTGAGCTCGTTTTTTGCCGGTGGATAGTAAAGATAACCCAGATATGGAGCACGATAACGAGGGCTAAAGTAAATCCAGTCAAATTAACAAACATGGAAAATGGGCACCTTATTTTATTTGACTCTTAGATTCTTCCCACAATTTATCCATCTCTTCCAGAGAAGAATGATAAATTGATTTCTGATGCTCCTTCAGTTTCCGCTCTATGTATTGAAATCGGGTAATGAATTTATTAATTGTTGCCCTTAAACAATCTTCGGCGCTTACCTGATGATACCTGGCCAGGTTAACCAGGGAGAATAACATATCTCCTAATTCATTTTCCAACTCTTCCGGATTCTCTTCTGAAATAGCATCGTCTAACTCCTGCAGTTCTTCCTTGATTTTAGCCATGACACCCTCAACCTCCGGCCAGTCAAAACCAACATTGGCTGCCTTGTCCTGAAGACGCTGGGCACGCAACAGGGCACTCAGATTACGCGGAATTCCTTCGAGAACAGACTGACGGTTTTCCTCATTGATCTTTATTTGCTCCCAATTATTTTTGACATCGTTTTCATCTGAAACTGAGACATTTCCAAAAACATGGGGATGCCGCCGGATGAGTTTTTCATTTATTTGACGGATAACCTCTTCCAGTGAAAAGAGCCGTTTCTCCGTGGCAATTTCTGTCTGGAACACGATTTGTAATAACATGTCGCCGAGTTCTTTTTTTAATTCTTCCCAATCATCATTATCGATTGCCTCCACGGTTTCATAAGCTTCCTCCAGTATATACTGCCGCAGAGAATGGGCGGTCTGTTTTTTGTCCCAGGGACACTCTTTACGCAGTCTGTGCATAATGGAGGTTAATTGTTCAAACTCCTCCTGAACAGTCATATCGACTCCCGATTGTATTTTTTGCAATCAAATATAGGGTATTGTCCTGCAAAGGTAAACAAAAAATGCAATATTCTGCCTAAAATCAAATCTATGAGAAAATAAAATACTTGATTCATACCTGACTAAATAAATATTATTAGCCTGAATAATTCATCAGGCAAAGAAGGAAGGAAGAAAATAATATTTTTAAATTATTATTCGATGCTCGTTTCTCGTCTCTCGTTCCTCTTTAAATCAGCATTTATATAGAAAGTAACTATTACCGAGTGACGAGCACCGAGTAACACAACGGAAGATTTTATTACTTAACTCAATGAGATATATGAATACGAATGTAGAATGGAGATTGATAAATGAATGCAGAAAATATTAACAGTCATATCGAAGAGATATTAAGGGATTACAAAAACATCGCGGTGGTTGGCCTCTCTGATAAACCGTTTCGCGATTCACATGCGGTGGCGAAGTTTATGTTAAATCAAGGGTATAATGTATTTCCCGTAAATCCAAATTTTAAGACTATCCTGGACACAACATCCTACCCGGACTTACGCAGTATTGAGGGAAAAGTGGACCTGGTGGATATTTTCCGAAATCCGAAACAGGTGGATCCCATTATTGAACAGGCAATTAGAATTGGAGCAAAGGCTGTCTGGATGCAACTGGGTGTTATCAATTATGATGCTGCCGGTAAGGCGCTTGATGCAGGTTTACATGTAGTGATGGATCGCTGCTGGAAAATTGAATATGGCCGCTATTTTGGAAGATAAGATTTTCTTGTTAACCTGATTTATTCAATAATTTTACCACAAAGGGATACTAGTGCTCGGTACTCGTCACTCGTTACTCGTTACTCGGTACTGGGTACTGGATTCTGGTTACTGGTAACATTCTTTAATATATGATGATTTATCAGGTAACAAGTAACGAGGAACAAGAGACGAGAAGCGAGGGACGAGAAACGAGTAGCGAGTGACGAGTATGTGTATCAATCTTTTTAATTCCTTATCTTCCTTATAGATTGCGCCTGTCCATGTGGGCGGCTTAGTCTGATAAATAATTCAGACTTATACCCGGTCTCTAACGTTTTTAAAAATATTGTAACTTTCAGCGGTTAAAAGAACTCTATATTATAAAGATAATGCTAATGAACAGGATAAAAGAAGATGCCTATATTTAAATATCGCTGCTTGGAATGTCAGGAAAAGTTTGAAGAACTCGTTCCATTTTCGCAAAGTCATGATATGGAATGTCCTAATTGTACCTCACAAAATACTGAAAAACTGGTTTCAACCTTTGCAACATTAGGTAATAGTCCATCCGGCGCTGCTGCCAGCTCCTGTGGATCCGGACCTGGCGGGTTTTCCTGAGTCAGTTAGCTCGTGGCGGTTCGCCACCTTAGTTCCAAATTCATGGATTAATATTTCAGCAAAATCGAGAGCCGGAACTCCTGAATCCTGTTGGACAGAATTTCATCCAGTCCTGAACCAATGGAGTTCTGGTCCGGGTATAGTCGTTGACTGTACTTAAAATTAATTTGAAGCTTCTCAAGCTGCGCCCACCTCACGATAACAAAAAATTTATATCCCCTGCCGTTTAGAAGGACAGAACGAAAATTTCCCGGAAGATCAGTTTCATATTCGTAAATCCGCAAATCATAGGACGGTATTTCGAAGGTGGTCCAGCGGAAGAAAAAATTCCAGGGTATCATCCGCCAGTCAACCTGCTGATAAATGCTGATAGCGGTGTTTCTGGCAAATGATAAATATGACTGTGTCCAATGTGACTCCACCCGATGATGTAATCTCAAATTTCTGGCGGGTTTATAAACATGGTCGAGCCGGCAGGCATGATAACTGTTTTCCTTTCCATTGTCATCCGTATCTCCTGATCGAATTTTCAGCCTCCATCGCAAACTGAGACTATGCTTTTCTTTTTTATATCTAAGCTCAAAGGCGTAATCTCGGGGGATAGAGGGAACGCATTGGCTATCATAATTTTTTCGCCGAATATAAAAATTTGCGCCGAATTTCCAAGAGTGGTTATATTTATAGAGCAAGACAACTGCAGCACCCATACGATTGGATGCCGGACTTTGGAATGAACCAAATCCGCGGCTAAACTGTGCAAAATATTTTCGATGGTAGTAGAAACAGCTGAATTCGAATTTTATTGCACCCTCCGAAAAATAGAAATGCTGTTGTAAAGCCGGATATTTTCCTGAGAACAGAGCGAATTCGCCCGCGGGTTTAAATGAGCCGAGATGAATCTGATAGGAGTGACTGATATAGTTAAGAGGAAGCTGCTGGTCTTTTAACGAAGGCTGAAAGCGATTTAAAATTGCTGAAGTTTGCATGCGAAAAGAGCTAAATTGAGTGTTAAGGCAAATTCCCCATAACGTTGTTCTTAGTCTCCTTAATTTCTCTTTCTCATTAGTAGTCCGGTGTAATCCACTGCTATAAATACTCCGGACATAGCGACTGTCTTCGCTGATTGATGCGTCCATACTTTTCGAGGAATAGAAAATATCAAGCCGCAGGTTGGGTCGGACTTGATACTCAAGGCTGATTCCACGGAGATATCCAACCTCCCGGGTCGACTGATTGCCACGCGAATGACTCCACAAATTTTGATTACTGGGCAGGGATTGAAGAGAAAGAGGTCGGCCATAGGGAGTCCAAAGGATTAAGCCAAGTCCGACTTTTTTATAGTAGTCACCTGCCAGCACGGAAAGACCTTTCCCGGGATGACGATACTGGAGATGAAAGCTGCCATAATCAAACATATTTTCTTCTCCCGCATCCTTCTCCCAGATAATACCTCCTCTCAAATATGAATTCACATGAAACAAGATCCGGTGCTGCAAATATACGGGATTATGGTAATCATTCGATCGATACCCCTCCCGCTGTGGTGTCTCCAAACGGGTTTGAAAACGATAGACAATTCCGGGTGAAAAGGACGGTCGCTTGACAATCAACATAGGTTGAATGGCCTCATAAATTTCGTCTGACATACCCGGAACCTGGGAGAGGTCGGTGATATGTGAAAAAGCAGCCACCCGGGATCGATAACGTACGATCTCCTGTGCAAGCTCGGGATGTATAAATGGAATTTGTAGCAGTTCCTGAACGGTAGCACTATTCAAATTGACAGGATTGTGGGTAAGTTCCCACAGGCTTTCAATCCAGCTTTCGATCTCAATGTGGCCCTCCTCTCCTATGTCCAGCATCGATTGGATGAGTTCGGAATCCTGCGTGTAACCCACTCCAACTACAAACACCGGCAAGAGACACAGCACGAGGATAGTCCAAATGCAGATACCGATTTGCATTTGTCAAAAACCCTGATATATGATTGTAAAAAATATGACAACTCCGCTTAAAATTTAGAAAAAGTAACCATACCGGTCAAGTACTATCGTAACCAATTTACGGTGATTAAGTTTTGAGTGGACGGGAGGTATG
>CBDUVK010000088.1:0-9852 GCA_965370645.1 uncultured bacterium | reverse complement strand
GCGTGAGAGAATGTCCCGGGAAATTGAGTCTTCCCACCAGAGGTGCGAATTGAAATGGTGTACTGTTTAAAAGGTCCAGAAATACACTCCTTTAATATAGTCTATATAGGAGGATTTAAAATGTTGCTAAATTACAATATTTTATACATTTAAGGGGCAAACACCCAAGAGTTGTTTGAAATCTCTTTCTTAAATTTCCTTCCGGGTTTAAGAAAAGTTTGTTTAAGGTGTGTTTTCAAAAACGTGGTGTGAAATTACAAATGAATAATGTTGGAATAGTATACAGAAATTTATTGAACTACAGACTGCTTGACCAAGATGGTTTTCAGAGCTAAAAGGAAAACCTAATAAGTTGGATTTCATGATGGACTATTAGATTACTTTAACCTGCTTCGAAACAGGATGTTTTTAATTTTTTCGTTCCTTTAAATTCCAAAGCCCCTTTATCGAGCTTGGCAAAATTATGAAACTTAATCTCACCGCATTTGGCAAATTCAATATTGCCACTTGCATATATTACTACATTGCCATTTTTATCCAGTACAATTTCAGATTTTCCTTTTCCACTACTGATTGAAATTTCCTTCTGGTCAAGTTTAATTATGGATTTTTCCTCCCCTTTGTCACCTATCCCCATCTCAATTCGTTTCTCTTTTGAATTAATGAAAACATTTCCTTGATTATCCATTTCAATTTTTGATTTAGAAGATTCCTTATCAAATTTACCGACTATTTTTGTTGTCGGTTCAATTCCCATAAAAATACCTTCATTCCGTCTTAAATCAATCACAGATTGAGGTGTCTCATCTTTTGTATCACAATGATTCACCGTTACTATGCTTTCATCAGCTCTTTGTAATTGATTTGACATTGTCCAATATACCACTGACATAGTGACTAAAATCCCCTCTGCTATGGTTAACAGATGACCAAGGATTTGTCCTACAACTTTAGCTCCTTTATCAGCACTAATGTCATACATCATGAAAAATATCAGCGAGAGAGCAGCACAAAACGCTGTTGCTGTAGCAGCAGTAAATCCTTTTTCCTCTAATTTATCCGCTTTCGCCCGAACCTCCGGACTTATTTTTTTTGTACGACGTGGATTCTTATTCACCCCAAAGGATAAAGTAAGATTTTGCTCATTCACCTCTAAAATTGAAGTATTCTCTTTATCAGCACCTCCAACCAGATTTAAGGTATCTCCTGCTGTTAGTATATTATTCTTATCTGCAAGACTGTTAATGTTGTCCTCAGATCTTTCAAGAGTATCACCCCAATGGTATTCGTACTTGGGGCCCCAATGGAAACTACAATCAGGTCCATAAAGCAGAGCTAATTTACCGGCAACCTCCACTTCCAGGCTGCCGCCAAAAAATGCTTCAGCTGCTATACCGGCTTTTATCTCAACATTATTCCCCAGGAATGCTTCAAGTTTATTACCGATACAACCTTCAATACTATTACCACCGATATAAGCAGCATCTTCATTTTCAGTTGCCGCTTTAATACTTCTTCCAATTTCCAGGCTAGATTTATGATGGGGACTGTGTAAGCGAATGTGCTCATCCCCGGGGGTAGCATCCATAATAATCTCATTTCCAAAATTATCTCTCATAACACTTTTTGTCTGATTGGCGTTGGTTACCGGACTGATTGTTTCGGGATTGGGTACCGCTCCGGATATTACCGGTCGATCGGGGTTGCCATCTATAAAAGTGAGTAAGACTTCAGTCCCTTTGTGCAGAGGGAAATGGAATCCATAATCCGGTCCGGCATAAGGCTGGATCATGCGAATATAGCACGATGCTTCACCTTCCTTACTCCCACTTAAATCGAATGGGAGTATGACCTTGTATCTTCCCTGCTCATCAATTTCAGCATGTTCACCTTTCCCAGCAGCGTCCACCTTGGCATTCATGACTCCATAGATTTTGGGCTGTGATGAAGTCCGCGGTGGTCTATACGCAAGACTCTGAGAGATAGCTTCAAAAGCATTCTGGTAAGTGGGTTCTACTTTCTCAGAGGGTGGAAGAATAGCAAATAATCCGCGTTGGGTTCCTCTTGAAATCACTTTGGTCAAAAGAAATTCTGAATTCCAATCTTCACGATAGTGTTTTCCCATCTGGAACTTATAACCGGCTCGAAACAGGCGGCAATCACCCTTACCGGTAAAAATGCTGCTTTTGCATACTATTTCTTCATTACGGATGCGGGCTAAAAATTCTCCCTCATTCTCATCTTTGAAATGATCTCCGTAAGTATACTGAGTTCCAGGCGCCTTCTTATCCAGCTGACTTTCCACCAGCAGTTGTTTGGAAGGAAATTCATAATTATAATCTTTTAGTCTCACCTGGCCCGTCACCACGCTTTCATCATGGACCAGCTCACTGATAGTTTCCTGCACACTGAACGGATCTTTGTTAGGATTGAAAGTAATATCCTCATTAACCTCAATCGGCAGAACATTGTCGTTAGAATCACAAAAGACAGTGACACCATTCTCCCCTCTCTGATCAATAAAGAAGAAAATTCCCAAATGTTCCAATCGCCGGTTGATGAAATTCAAATCTGTTTCCTGATATTGCACCACAAATTCTTTAGCCGGATAGGATTTTTCTAATTTAAAATCAAAATCTGAATTGCTGAATCCGGCATCTGTCAACACCTTTGATATGAAATCTTCGATATTCATATTCTGGAAAACTTTACTTTGCTTATTGAGCAACAATCGCCACATTCGCGGCACCAAAACTGCCTGATAGGAAACATAGTCAGGCGTCCGCCCTAACTGCTTAAAATTCGAAATAATTCCATTGATTTTCTGAGGTTCCTCATCTCCCCGATTTAAAATAAATGAGGCATTACAGTTTAAAATATCCTTGGTATCTAAGGACGGATCCTCAGATAGCAGTCTGAACCGATATTCATAGAGACCGGAAATCTGTTCTGATCCTTCGAAGGAAACTATCCGCAGTGCATCGTCTGGCAAATTTATACAGTGTAATAAAAATTGCGGCTCATTAAATTTTAAATTTTCCATATTTGAACCTCATGAATGGATTTGAAGAAACGATATATTATCAATTAAAATAATTTCAGGATGGTATCATTATACCCAAAAGGTCTATATCAGCGGCAACACAAATGATTTTTCTATAAAACATATTTTAATAAAGGGATAATCTTGTTTGAGGATGATGACAACCTAACCCACCCCTTGCTCTCCTCCCTAATGCATTAGGGAGGGGTTGGGGGAGGGTCACATGTAATAAATTTTTAAACGAGTTCAACTTCTTCAATCTTTGTGAAAATTTCCTGTAACTTCTGAAAATAATCAAAGTATATCTGAGTCGAATTTTAAAAATATTTATAGATTCCTGTCAGAAACCTGCAGGAATGACAATATAAATAAGTGGTTTAATACGATATACTAATGACGTCAAATGTTGCGTAAATAAAAATAAGGAGTCTACATTAGACATGAAATACATAAAAGGATTTTTAATTAAATTTGTATTGAAATCCCCCATCTTTACCTTTGCTGACCTTCAAGCCTGCCGGGGCTTTTCCCTCTGCCATGAATCCCAGCAATTTCTCTGCAATTTCCGGGGCGATATTTCGGTCGATGATGGCATCAATATTTCTTGCCCCGGTTTCTGCACGGGTACAGGAAGCGACAATTTCATCGATCACCGGTTTGGCAAACTCTAGCGTCAAATTTTGATTATCTTTCATCCGTTCAGTCAGTTTGCCCAATTTCAACCCTACAATTTGCGACATCACATCTTCTGCAAGCGGCAGAAATATAATGGGTTTCACCCGACCCAGAAATTCCGGACGGAAATACTGATTTAAGTAAGGCCTTAATTCCTCCAACAGGTCGTCGGGAGATGTCATACCCTCATTATATTTCTCGAACAGGACCTCGGAAGCCAGATTTGAAGTCATAAATATAAGGGTATTTGAAAAATCGATATTTCGCCGATCGGCATCCTGCAACATTCCCCGGTCAAACACCTGCATAAACAGATCGATAACCGCAGAATTGGCTTTTTCAATTTCATCCAGAAGCACCACCGAGTAAGGACGACGACGAACCGGTTCGCTGAGTGCCCCCCCTTCACCATAACCCACTAAACCCGGATCTGCCCCAATGAGGCGGGAGGTATTGTATTCATTCTGATATTCGGTCATATTTAAGGTAACCATGAATCGCTCATCACCGAATAACGCCTCAGCCACCGTGCGGGCTAATTCTGTCTTACCAACCCCGCTGGGTCCTACCATTAAAAATACCCCGATTGGTCCTTCCTCTTTTTTCATCCCAACTTTTGCCCCACGAATGGCATCGGAGATCTGTTTGATGGCATGATCCTGGCCAACCACCCGCTCTCTCAATTCATCCTCCAACTGTAACAACACTGTCATCTCATCCTTGGTCATATTGCCCACTTGAATACCAGTCCATGATTCAATTACCTCCGCTACGGTGGTGGCCGTAACATCAGCAAAAACTTGGGGATTATCACCCTGCAGGGTCTTCAATTCTTTTTCAACTTTGGACAGATCCTGATCAAATTTCTTTTTCTTGGCCTCATCCACACCCTCGGCAAATTTTTGCTTGCGTAAATCCCTTAACTTTATTACCAGTTTACACTCCTTACTCCAACGTTCTTCTTTTGCCTTTATTTCTTTTCCCAAATCAGTTTTTTTCTTATTTAGATCTTTGAGGGTCTCTTTATAGTCTCCAATATTGAGGTCCACATCTTTTTGTATGGCTCCAATTTCCATCTCAACAGCTTTCAACTCACTGATCAGTAATTCCAATTTGGGTGGTTTACTGGTTAATGACATTTTTATGCGGGTACCGGCGGTATCCAGTAGATCGACCGCTTTATCAGGCAACTGCCTACCGGCAATGTATCTTCGGGAGAGCGTAACCGTGGCTGCAACAGCTTCATCAGTGATATGGATTCCGTGATAGCCTTCATATTTGTCTTTGATGCCCCGCATCATTAACATGGCTTTATCATCTTCCGGTTCCCCCACATGAATGGGCTGAAAGCGCCGTTCTAAAGCGGCATCTTTGGCAAAATATTTATTATATTCCAGGTAAGTTGTGGCAGCCACAGCCCGCAGTTCACCTCGTGCCAGAGCTGGTTTTAATAAATTTGCCGCATCGCTTCCGCCGGCGGAGGCTCCGGCCCCGATTAAGGTGTGGGCTTCATCAATGAATAAAATAGTCGAATTTGATGATTTGGATACTTCATTAATAACTGCTTTTAATCTCTTTTCAAACTCTCCCCGCATTTTGGTACCGGCCTGTAAAGCCCCCAAATCAAGTGCCAAAATTTGCACACCCTTAAGGCTCTCCGGGACTTCTTCCTGTGCGACTTTAAGGGCTAGTCCTTCCACAACCGCAGTTTTTCCCACCCCTGGTTCACCTAACAAAATGGGATTCGATTTTTTTCGCCGACCTAGGATCTCTATCAACTGGATAATTTCATCATCCCGACCCATCACCGGATCGATTTTACCTTTCTTGGCCTGATCCGTTAGATTAGTCGTATAAACATCAAGAATAGTTCCATCCGGTGGAATTTCCGCGGCTGTTTCTGCAGCAACAGTCTCCATGGATGATAAAGCATCTTCAGCAGATCCAGCGACTATTTTATAAAAATCGGCCTTTAGATCTTCCTGATTAATGGGGCTGAAAATATCCATTAAACCACTGCTGATGACTTGTTCAGAAGCAATAAAAACCTCAAATAGTGCACCAGAGCGAATTTTGTTTTCTTTATGGTGAACCGAACTCACAATCCAGGCTTCTTCGAAAAGATCTGTTAATAAGGGGGAAAGGCGTGGTTTACTGGGATTGCCGGCTTCCATCTCATCAATGTTTTTGGCACATTTTTCCTGTACCTCCCCGGCATCGATTCCAAACTTTCTCAAAATCAAGGGAATATCCCCCTGTCCATCCTCTAAAAAGGCAATAACCAGATGCTCCATAGTAATTTCATAATGATTCCGTTTAATGCCCAAACCGGTGGCGGTATCGAGATTTCTGACCAGGTAATTATTCAACTTCAAGAGCAGCGACTTTAGATCTTTACTCTTCATGGTATTCCTTTAATTATTATGTGTTTTTATCTCTCTATATTGAATTCAATTAAATTCAAAATTTAAATCAAAAATGTCTCCTTGGATCAATTTGATAAAAGCAGTAAATCTGCAATTTAATTATTAACCTGATTAATCCATCACGCAAAAGTCGCAAAGGAGGAAAAGCAGGGATATTTCTGTCCACAAATTACACGGATTTTCACGAAACAATATTTTTGATTTTATTTCAAAATAAATAATTTACAGAGTTCCGTGTTAATCCGTGAAATCAGTGGACAATATTCTTAGCGACTTGGTGGTTTTTTCCATGGATTTCGTTGTGAGCATGAGACGTTATGAATTAATCACATCAATTAATGACGAAAATATGAATCTCAGCATTATACCACCTTCAACAATTTTTCATAACTGTAATGAACGCTTACGAATTTCTGATTAGGCTTACCCAACCACATACTTTGGCCCAGTCTAAGGCGAGCATCATCCCATTTTAGGGATCCCATATCTTCGGTACGGATGATAAATTCAACATCAAATTCAATATTGTCATTTAAATATATTTCAACTAATTCTTTTAATAATAGGGAGTGTCCACCCCCGGGGATAAATTTCAAATATTCGTCAAAACTGATGGGGCCCATCTGAATGCAGATTTTACTTAAATAGTCGGTCACGGATTTCCCTAAAACGCTATTTTTGCCAAGCACCATCTCTTTTTTTCCAAGTTGTGGAAGTTCCGACAGTTTTACCCGATTTGGAACAAATTCCTTTATTCTGATTTCGCAGCCTGGAAAAAATTCATTGAGCAAAATTCGCAAACCCGCTTTGTTTCGAATTCTTAAGCTCAGTATGCCAGAAAGCTGTAGTAATTTAAAGGGAGAGAATTGAGATTTAATTTTTTCTAAATTGGGGCCAACTCCATTGAAAGCAAAAATTCTTTGGGTATTTTTATTCTGAACATTCTCACCCATTTCCAAAAATAGCCGGTATTTTTTCCAGGCATTGTAATAGAGCCAATAAAACCGGCTATTAAAGATATCAAGAAAATTTTGCAATGGTACTTCGCCGGCTCCATGAACGGCTTGCTGCATCGCAACCTGATCATGATAACATCGGGGCAAAGGAGAATTAACACCATAGAGCCCCATAAAATTTATTACAAAAGTCATCTCATCATTAATAGAGTAAAATTCCCGTATGTCAGTAGGCGGAAAAACATACATCTCGTAAGGCCTGAATTTCAGGCCTTTCTGATCAAATTTTTCATCGTCGCGCTTGGGATGTATTTTTTTACTGATTTTCTCGGCCATGAATATGGCCTGAAAAACATTATAACTAGGGGCATTTTTCTCTAATTCTTTAATTACACCGGCAATATTTTGCCCAGATTCGGTTCCCAATGATATTCCTTCTTGGTTTCAACATCGATAATGGTAAGAATAACAAAAGAATTAATGGTAATATATTCAGATAGAAAACGATTCAGGATCCAACCGAATAAATAGATGTCGCCTTCCCCGTGTTCAAATTGTTTACCGTCAAGTTCTATAATAAACTCAATAGCTCTGACAAGGCCTCTCTGCCGAAATATATTTTTTACCTTGGGTGGTTTAATATTTAAAATTCCTTCAATGCGTTTCTTATTGGGATTGTTAAATGAAGGCGACCAGTTGTAGAGGCTCAGAATTGTCTTTAAGTTTTCGGCTTGCGCCAGGGTTTGATAACTCACACTCAAATGTGAAATTAAAGCCCACAAATAATTTTGGCGTTCAGGATTGGGAAGAACTTCAGATGGTATGGTCATATTTTTAACTTTTAAGCCACCCGGAAAATTGATCGGTTCGGTAATACTGCCAACTTCTAAATATTTAGACGGAAGGAATCCATTGGAGAGAATGGCTTCAATACTCAGGGTCTCTTTCGGAAAAATATCTTTATCCATACTGGGGCCAAATAAACGGATTACCGTATTTGCCATGTCTGATTGAAGCGCTCTGCGCATGGTTGAATAAAATCTTTTATATTCATATTCCGGATCATTGGTATCTAAAATATCATAGGAGGTGATAGGAATATAGTGGTAGTGATCCAGCCGATCTTCCCCAATGCCAACCACGTTCTTTACTGCATAGATCTCCCGGCTCTTGCGTCGATCAATATCCGGAACAATATAATATTCCGGCATTCTTTGATTCACCGGAACCTCTTCAGTGGGTCTGTCGAACAGGTTAATAATTGGGGTACAATGAATGAGAATATTTTTTGTAGTGGGAAAATATTCAGTTGAGAGTTTCCTGTCGAAGACCAGCGCGATTTCGAAAGGATGACCGTCACTGCCGGCTGCAAAAGCATTGAGACCCTTAATATCGATGAAGAAGAAGCGTTCCGGGAATGCGAAATATTCCTGCAACAGCCTATAACCTTTGAAAGATTGCCGGGCATAGGGGAGCATGTCCTGGTCCGAATCGGGAGACTCCAGAAAATCCGTTAATCCGGGAATATGTATTTCAAAGGAGTCGAGACGAGTAAAGGGCGTATCTTTTCGATCCAATTCCCTCATTTGAATAGACTCAACGTACCGGGTTAGATACAGGAGTAAGTTATATTTAATCGATTCAGCCCCGTGTAGATACAATCTCAGATTATCCAATTCCAGAGAATTAAAATCAACATTTCGGTCCAACTGTATTTGCAGAATCAGAGCCATATTTTTATCCGGCATAGTATCTACCCGGACATCTTTTAAATTCATCGGTCTCACCACCAATTCCTGGGTGGTATGGAACACAAACTCTGCAGATTCCTCTTTCTCTATGATTCGAGCTTTTTCCTCAGGTGCCGGCGCAACCCGATATTTAACCTTATATTTTCCAGAGGGGGTCTGAACCTCGCTTCCTTTATTAATAACAGCCGGTTTAGTGAGGGCACCAGTCAATCCTTCTGCTTCTAAAATGGCACAGGATGGAAATGGTCTTAAAAATTGAGGAAATAGTTGTTCCAGTAATCCACCGGTAAATTCCGGAATTTCATCATCGAGTCTTTCATGAATTCTTCCAGCCAGAAAGGCAAATGCCTCCATCAGCCGTTCCACAAAGGGATCCTTCCGCTGGCGTTCACTCAAGCGAAGTTTACCGGCAATTGCCTGGTGTTGTTCGGCAAATTCTTCCCCCGCTATTTGCAAATAATTATATTCCCGCTCAAAATATTTTTCAATACTCATTCTTTATCTCTCTCGAAGTAAACTTTAGTCCAACCGGTGGTGGAAAATTCGGTAAATAGAACTTCTTTCCCCGGAGTCTGTTTAATCTGAGCTGATATCTCCAGGGTCATTCGCATATTTCTTTCATCAAATTCCTTTTTTTTCACCCGTACTTCCCCCAGTCGTGGTTCATATTTTAGAATCGTCTCACGAATACGTTCAGGAACTGATTCAATGGTCCCCTCGTCAAAATAAATCTGGCGGATATCCGGAATTCCAAAATCTGAGAGATGCTGCACCGACCCCTGCCTCGTTTGCAGGACCAAAGTGAGATTTTCAACGATGCTCTGACGAAGTTTTTCATCTTCCATGATATGATCAAAATAAGCATCATCTACATCGCCTGGATCATCACCACGAAGTGAAAAACATCCCACCAGCAAGTCGTACAGGCTTAAATTATCCAATGTCTGATTTTCCTGATTTATTAAGTTGAAAGCTCTACTACAAAGATATCAACTCTCCGG
>CBDUVK010000087.1:0-10025 GCA_965370645.1 uncultured bacterium | reverse complement strand
TGCTAAAGAAGCCATAGAATATGGCAAATCAATTGGTATACCGGAACATCAATTAGATTGGGTCTGAATTTGATAATGGGAATAACAAAATTAATTCAAGTTGGAGAAAAGAAAAAAGCGCAAGAAGAGATATTTACAGAGCAAAGCGGGTTGTTAGGTGAGAAGTTAGGATTATTATTTACTGAGGGCAGGTAGTTATAATCTCGGGCATAATCAGTACTTGCACAAAAAAAGGTATATGATGGATAAAGAATATTTTTTCAAGACAGAGCAATTGGCAATTTGGATACCATCAGGGGTTTTGGACACCTCTAAAATTCGTGACTTCATAGATTTTTTAAATTCAAGTAGTGAAGTCAAAGAGCACCAGTTTGATAGATTCATAGACTTAACTCGGATATCGGGGATATCAGTCAAGTACCAAGACCTGTATCCAATTGCAAATGAGAGAAAAATTTATTATCAGAAAAGCATAGTACCAGGTGTCAAAATGGCAATATTGGTAAATAATCCTCTATCATTTGGTATGGCCAGGATGTATCAAATGCTTAATGATGATGCTAACATAGAGATAAACATTTTTGAAACTATAGAGGAAGTAGCGAATTTTCTACAAATTGACATCTCTATACTTCGCACATAGATAACTTCGGATAACCTTCAGGCAGGCAAATTCATCTTTCATATTAATAATGAATAGAAACTTCGTACGCTGGAGCGAGATTGGATAGAAACCATCCGTTAAAAGTATGTAAAATCCTGAAGGATAATTATTAAATCCAAACAGATCCCATAAACCAAACCAGCTTAACCCCTACACGTAATCTGAATTTATATCAAGAGTATTAAGAAATAACTGAAAAATATAAATTAAAAAATCCCGAGGATTACATGCGTGGCAATAATTTTTTACAAATGAAAAAGAGACCTGCAGCGACTGTAATTTTTCAATCACTTCTATTATTTGTTATCTGTTGTATACTCCTTACATGTACAGAAGATAAAAACACAACTGAACCAACTGGGGGTTACCATTATAATGTACCTCTGCAGGTTGATGATGGTTGGGAAACAGCCTCTCTCTCCAATGTGGCCATGGATCTGATTCCTATGATAAATTTTATGAATGATCTGAGCGAGATGGCTGAACACAGGATTCACAGTTTATTAATTGTCAAAGACGGAAAGCTGGTCTTTGAAGAGTATTTCCAGGGCGATAAATTTAACCTGGCGCAATTTACCGGAGAAACAGGATTTGATAGCAATGATACCCATAATCTTTGTTCAGTGACAAAAAGTTTTACCTCAGCTCTAATAGGTATTGCAATTGATAAGGGATTTATCCAATCAGTTGACCAGGGTGTGTTTGAGTTTTTCCCGGAATACTCATATATCCTTAATTCTGAGCCTGAAAAAGGTGACATAACCCTGGAGCATTTACTTACCATGACCTCGGGATTAGAATGGGATGATGAATCATACCCTTATTCTGATCCCCGAAACGATATGTACCAGTTATTCAGCAGTAGTAATCCGATTCGATATATTCTTTTAAAACCATTGATTGAAACTCCCGGGACGGTTTTTGCCTACCGGAATTGCAATACCAATGTACTGGGAGAGATTGTTCGTCAAGCCTCTGAGGATAGACTTGATATTTTTGCCGAGAAATATCTGTTCAGTAAACTTGGAATCACTGACTTCGAATGGCAGATGTTGCCGAACAACACGGTATTTTGTTCCGGCGATCTGAGGCTACGCCCCAGAGATATGGCCAAGTTTGGTTATCTGTTTCTGAATGGTGGCATGTGGCAAAACGAACGGATTATTTCACAACAATGGATAGATATATCAACTCAAAAATTGATCGATCCCAACAACTATACAACAAATTTTTCCTGGGCAGATGGCTATGGATATCAATGGTGGATATGGGAAGATATTTATGCGGTAGTTTTTCCGTCATATTTTGCGTCTGGTTGGGGTGGGCAATGGATTATCATGGCTCCACACCTGGATCTTGTGGTGGTTTCAACTGCGGGAAATTATTATACAGATATGATCATGCCAATAGAACGCGTCCTGGTTGATTATATTATTCCATCCATTACTCAAGATGTCTATTCTCATCGCTAGTTTCACCTGAAACACATTGTGATGAATTTTTTTATCTGATTAGAGAGGGTTTGTTAATTCACTTAAGATTTTTGGAATGATTTAGGGCATAAGGATAAATAGATATGAGAGCAAACGGAATCAGAAAAACCGGTTCAGGTAAAGATTCTAATCGTAATATTGCGAATTATCCCAGCATTTTTAATGATGTCATCGGGCCCGTCATGCGGGGGCCATCCAGTTCCCATTGCGCGGCTGCTCTGCGCATCGGGAGGATGGCCAGGGATTTAATGGGTGGGAAGCTGGAAAAGGTACTGGTTGAGTTTCATCCGCATGGTTCGCTTGCGACAACCCACACCAGCCATGGGTCGGATATGGGGTTCTGCGGCGGTTTGCTTGGCTGGAATGCCACCGATGAAAGACTGGTAAAATCTCCACAAGCGATTCAAAAAGCCGGAGTCACAGTCGATTTTATCATTTCTGAGTATACCGCTGAACATCCCAATACCTATAAGATTACACTTCGCAACTCAACAGAACAGCACACCATGACAGCCATCTCGACCGGCGGTGGCATGATAGAGGTTATTGAAATTGATGGTGTTAAACTATCGATGGCAGGTGACTATTATGAGACTCTCATTTATTTGGATTCGGGTGAAGGCAGGGTTCTTGAGTTTCTGAAGGAGAAAGTAGAGGCTGATGAAATTCTTCTGTTAAAAAATGCAGAAACAATTTTCATCGAAGTTAAGGCACAGCATTTCTTGGCGGAGGAGATCTGTTCTGAACTCTATACAAATTACGATATCACAAACATTAAGAAAATCTCACCGGTGCTGCCGGTGCTCTCAAGTAAAACGATCGAAATTCCATTCACCAGCAGTGATGGAATGTTCCATTACAATAAAGAGAAAGACCTCAAATTATGGGAACTGGCCGTCCATTATGAAAGTGCCAGAGGCAATATGTCCCATGAGCAAGTGTTCCAGAAAATGAAAGATGTCGTTCACATCATGCAGACCTCTATCCTTGCAGGTCTCGAGGGCACAGAGTATGCGGACAGGATCCTGGGACATCAATCCGGATTTTTCCGTACCAAGCTGGAAAATGGCCAACTTCTTGACGGAGGAATTTTGAATAAAATAATTCTTTACGTTACCGCGATGATGGAAATGAAGAGTGCCATGGGCGTGATTGTCGCAGCGCCAACTGCCGGGGCCTGTGGCGGGCTTCCCGGGGTATGCATTGGGGCGGCAACTGCCATGGGTCTTTCTCCGGATGATATGACCCAGGCAATGCTTGCTGCGGGAGTGATAGGTATATTCATTGCGACTCAGGCTACCTTCGCTGCCGAGGTCGGCGGATGTCAGGCTGAATGTGGCGCCGGATCAGGTATGGCTGCTGCAGCACTGGTTACCCTGGCGAATGGTACCGTCAAACAGGCAATTGCTGCCGCCTCCATGGCACTGCAAAATACCCTGGGTATGATATGCGATCCCGTGGCCAACCGGGTAGAAGTGCCCTGCCTGGGGAAGAATGTGATGGCCGCCAGTAATGCCTTGGCCTGTGCGAATATGGCATTGGCAGATTTTGACGCTGTGATACCTTTGGATGAAGTAATTGACACTATGGACAGAGTCGGCAAGAGTCTGCCATCTGAATTGTGCTGCACTGCGCTGGGGGGCTTGTCGATTGCCAAAACTTCAAAGGAAATTGAAAGAAAATTAAATCAACCATCCCGGACAAAGTCAAACGCAACCTGACAAATCGTTGTGCGTAATAAATCAGAGAAACGGTCCGGTAATTTAGTTGCTGGGCAATAGATTGTGATTAATAGATCAGCTGACCATAAAGCTGTTTAATAAAGTTGGACCAGAGCAATGGACATGATGAGGAGTAGGTTTGTAATTATGATGAGCAAATTAATCGTCCTGTTATTGCTATCTCTTTCCCTGTGCTTCATAAGTTGCAAGGATGATCCCACCAGCATTACCCCTGATCCGATAGAGGAAGGTTCATGGGTGACTTATTCGTCCTACGATTGGACGCATGACGGCGAGCCTTACAGTTCTGATTATTGTAAAGTATATAGTGACGGTGCCAGTTATGATTTAAAGAGAGATGTCGCTGCATTTGCAGATGAGAAATTTGAAATCATCTTAAATATGTTTAATTTTCAAAATCTGGAGGATTTCAGGTATCCGCCCGGTTACGATAAAATAGATGTTTATATAAACATGCATCATGAGGAAGGCATCGCGGCAGCCTATTGGGGGTCTATTTTTATCACCATGAGGTCACAAAATGTTAACTGGGGCAGATATGCTTATCTGTTTAGACACGAATTAACCCATGCCTTTGAATTTCTGATAGAGGGAACAGTGAACCTGGGAACAGATGTCTGGTTCCGGGAAGGTATTGCCATATACTGCGGGGGTCAGTTGAATGGCATTACTGATCTGGATGATCTTGACCGATGGATTGCTCAGAACGCCAACTACCCCGGACAGGGAAATCCAATTAGAATTCATGTGTGGGAAGATTTTCCTCCCGGCTCAGATATTACCGGTTATTACTACAACGTGTTTGATCTAACGATGAGATACTTTTTGGATCCAAATGGATTGGGGAAATCAACTCAGGATGTTCTCAATCTGTTTTATGGTGTGAGAAATGGTGCATTATTTCCGCAGGCATTTCAAACTAATTTTGGTATCAGTTTAGCACAATTTGAAACTAATTATTATGACCTGATGAGAGCGTATTTAGGCAGTAAAATTTATTCAGCTCCTGATCGGATTTCTTTTTCAACAGAGATATCTTCAAATGTGTCAAAATTTGAAAGTATCTGTAAGGAATATTAAATATTGTTTAATTCAGGCACCACGTAAGGCAACTCTTCCCTTTTGAAGTCGTTTCAGGCTGCCCAATTCATTCCTGCAAAATACCGGGTACTATACCCAATAGGTTAGTTTATTAAATTGAAAGATTACTTGTGAGAATTAAGAACCACATTCGTATTTTAATCATTGCAACCGTGGTCTGGTTTCTTTTTCTGCTTGGTGGAATGCCAGATTATTACCTTCAATATTCATTACAAACGATGATTTTGTTTGTTACGTTACTTCTGATTCCGATAGCAGTGATCATCTTCTTTGTTTTTAGGCCGATAAAAAGAGGTAGAAGGCTGACAATCGCCTATTGGTATGCCTTTTACTTCACAATTCCACTGGCAATTTATGACAGCCTATACTGTGGATTTTATCTCGGTTATGGTATGAAATTTATCGGGGTGTTTTGGTTTTTGAGTATCTATTATCTGATCCCCTGGATATTGTTTCCACTCATTGCGAAGTTTTTAAATTATAAGTAAAAATAATATTTTAACTCGTTGTGCTTATAAATCAAAAAGTGGTTATAAAAGTTAGATTGTAAAATAAATGTCATCTTGAATCTCCGTCCAAATGACACTGCAGAATAGCTATTTCAGCGGCATTATTTTGCCTTTTAGAGACTCTGAATAACTACCCGATTTGATGCTATTTTATCTTAAATAGCATTAATGTGAATCATAAATAAGTTGTTCAGGTCCCGGCAGGGACCATATGAACTTAGCCCGGCAATTTATTGCCGGGTAAATGAGCCCCCCCAATTTCCCGGTCCCGTAGGGACAGGATGAATAGGATGAGTAACTTATTTGCGCAATGAGTAATATTAATAGAATTGTTGGAAGTTAATAATAAAGGCAGAAGAAGATGAAGATTATAATCATTGGCGGCAAAGGTACAATTGGCAAAAAAGTGAGTGCTCATTTATCGACGAAACATGAGATTATTATTGCCGGTAGAACCTCCGGTGATGTAACCGTTGATATTTCTGATAGTCAGTCCATCAAAAACATGTTTGAATCCATTGGAAAAGTTGATGCAATTATCTGTATTGCGGGAGAGGCCAAATGGGCAGCATTTGATTCCTTGACGGAGGAAGATTTTTATATCGGGCTAAGGAGTAAGCTAATGGGACAGGTCAATCTTGTCAGAATTGGACAGGATTATTTAAATCCTGGCGGGTCTCTTACCCTTACCACCGGGATACTGGCAGATTATCCGGTTGTCCTGACCACGAGTGCTGCCATGGTCAATGGTGGAATACACAGTTTTGTCAAAGCAGTATCCTTGGAATTAAAAAATGGATTGAGAATCAACGTTGTGTCGTCCGGCTTAGTAGAAGATGCAGCAGAAAAATATGATGCATATTTCCCGGGTCAGAATCCGGTCTCGATGGACAAGGTGATAGATGCATATGTAAGCAGTGTCGAAGGGAAAGAGACCGGAGAGATAATCAGGATATATGATAATTCCTAAAAAAAAGATTGCCGGCTTGGTGTGGCGGTGAGCCGGAGTGGAAATAAGTCCGCAAATTAATCTTTAAGATAAATAAAGATACTAAGGAGAGTTTTAAACTATGGATGACTTAGACAAATATTTGAAAATTAGGAAAATTATGTTTAATGATTTTTCTGACAAAGTTGTGGAGGAGTATGAAGGAACCAAAATTGGTATAGTTTTAAGGGAAGCGCGTAAGGATGCCGGGCTAACCCAGGAAGAAATCGCTAAAAAACTTAATACTAAAAAGTCTGCGATATCACGAATAGAAAATTACTCCGGGGATATCCGCCTTTCAACTTTAAAAGCATATGTAGAAGCACTGGGCAAAAAGCTGCAAGTAGAAATTTCATAGTCAATACTCTATATGCCCTTTTTATACCCCCAAATTTGTATCAATAATATCAAACTATGTATTACCTGTATTGTTGATTAATTTCAATAAAATCTTCTATTGAATTGGAGCATTTTTTAACAATCGGGATACCTCTTGAAATTGGTTCTACCCCTCACGTTCATTCTTATCAGCGCTCATCTGACATATGCCAAAGAAATAAAGGTCAATTTTACAGAAGAGTCACCTGAAATAGATGGTATTGTGACCGCCCAGGAATGGGCAATTGCTGATTCGGCGTTTGGATTTATCCAACTTGAACCAGAAAAAGGGAATCCGGCTTCTGAAAATACAATAATTTATGTATTGCAGAATGAAGAATATCTGTTTGTTGCATTCAGATGCTACCAAAATGATCCTGCTTCCATTGTGTCAAATATAACTGCACGGGATCAATTGCATAAATCCGATGATGCGGTTATGGTTCTACTGGATACATTTGATGATCAACGTAGTGGTTATTCTTTTTGGGTGAATCCGCTGGGTACGCAAACCGATTTGCGAATAAATGATGACGGTCGAAATACAGATCGCAATTGGGACACTGAATGGCAGGCAGCTGCTCTAAAAACTCCGTATGGTTGGTCCGTTGAGTTTGCAATACCGTTTCGAAAAATCGGTTATGATGCTGCTCTGCAAACCTGGGGTGTCAATTTTGCACGCATTATCCGCCATAATTTTGAAACTTCCTATTGGTCCGGGCTGATGAGTCAGGATTACCGGATATCGCAAAGCGGTAAACTAACAAATTTAAGATTGCCATCGAGGTATAGTAATTTCACATTTACACCCTACACCACACTAAGATATGTAAACAGTGATATAATTGGAAGTTATAAAAAGTGGTTCGGCGATGTTGGGCTGGATGCCTCGTATCAAATTACATCTGGCGTTATTGCTAATGCAACAGTTAATCCTGATTTTGCGACTGTTGAAGGGGATCAAGAACAAATAAACCTGACCCGTTGGGAATTAAGTTTTCCGGAAAAGAGGCTGTTCTTCCTTGAAGGTAATGAACTCTATTCAACACGTATTCGCACATTTTATTCACGAAGGATAGGTGATATTGACTTTGGTGGCAAAATAACCGGTAAAGTTAGTAACTATAACTTTTCAGCCATTGGCGTTCGTACAAGCAGCTCTTTAATTCTAGGAATCCCAAGCGCATGGTTCAGTACCTTCCGCCTTAAAAGGGATATTTTAAAATCATCATCTGTAGGTATAACTGCTGTAGATAAAAGCGGGAGAAATGGTTATAGTCGCTCTTTCAGTACTGATTTTTTGCTTAACCCCGGAACTAATTGGAAAATTACTGGTCAGTTTGTAACCAGTGCGCCTGGGTTAACTATGGAGCACAGCGCTTATTTTTTGCGGATTGCCCATGAGAGTAATCTCCATCATGTACATGTACGATACTCGGATATCGGGAAAAGATTTCAGGATAATGTGAATCAAACCGGTTTTGTTCGTGATGATGATATGAAGGAAATAGACAGCGATCTTGCTTATATTTTTTGGCCGCAGTCTTCAATTATTAAATATATCTCTCTGAATTCCCAAAATAACATTTTTTGGAATCATCAGGATATACTACGAAGCTGGTATATAACCCAGGAAGCGCGTTTTTATTTGTTGAATAAATTCAGCTTTGAAATTTCCTATAATAATGAATTTAAACTGTATGAGAAGAAATATTACAATCATAGAAATAATGTTGAACTTGGATATAATACTGATGAGTGGGCTTCCATTGAAGTCGAATATACCTGGGGCCGAAATTTTGATCGGAATTTTCAATTGTATGAGTTTAATATACAACAGCGGTTTTTTGAAAAATTAGCTCTTAAATATAGTATGCAAAAACTGGATTTTTCTCCTGATCTGTTTGCTAATTCTACAATATTAAATTTAGTTACTATCGATTATAATTTTACGCGGGACTTATGGCTGCGCTTACTGACTCAAACGGATAAACAGGATGACCGGTTTTATTTTTATGGGTTATTTGGATGGAGGTTTTTTCCACCTTTTAGCGCCATTTATTTCATATATACAACTGATCAATTTACTAATTTGGATTATGGTAGTAACTTGAAAAATGAAATTTTATTTTTAAAATTGTCCTATCAATTTGGGCTTTAATTAAAATCAGTCCAGGAGCGGTTATGAAAGCCATCCAAACAGGTGTAGGTGTTTCCTGGTTAAAGGCTGTAGGAATGTTGTATCCCAAAGAAAAGCGACTTTTTGAAGATCCCTATGCTGAAAAATTACTAACACCTTTTTATAAATTTTTTCTTATGCTGATGCGTTCACCTAGAATATTTAAGATCCTGATGTCCTGGAGAGAAAAGGCTACTCCCGGGCTGGTTGGTTGGCAGTTTTGCCGTTTCCGCTATATTGATGATGTTTTAATAAATACTGTTGCCAAAAAGGAAATTGAAGCAATCGTCAACCTGGGTGCAGGTATGGATTGTCGTGCTTATTATATTGACGGTGTTGAAAGAATAAGGTACTTTGAGGTTGATCATCCATCAGTAATCGAAAAGAAAAAAGTAAAAATGAAAAAAATATTAGGAGAACTTCCCAATCATGTTATCTATGTTCCGGTTGATTTTGAGAAGCAAAGTCTGGATACTGAATTAAAAAATGCAGAATACAGTTTAACATCAAAGACTCTTTTTATCTGGGAAGGCGTTTCACAGTATATTTCAGAGGAAGCAAATGATACTATTTTGAAATATGTAGCACAGGCTGCCCCGGGTAGCAAACTGGTTTTTACCTATATTCTAAAGAGTTTTATTGAAGGTAGAGAGATCCATGATGCTATAAAGGTCATGTATAAATATATGTGCAAGAAGAATAATCCCCTTTGGGTTTTTGGTTTAGATCCATCTGAATTAAGTGATCATCTTTCAAATTACTCCCTATCTCTTATTGATGATATCGGATCAGAAGAGGTTAAAGAACGTTATTTAAAATCGGTCAATATTGGCTTAGATGTATTTGAAATTGAGCGTTTAGCCCTGGCTGAGGTAAAAAGGTAGATATTAGAAATGGTTTTAATGATTTCTATTTTAAAATAATGCACGGCTTCTGACAACCACGTCACATGGACATGGAAAAGACATGCT
>CBDUVK010000086.1:0-10032 GCA_965370645.1 uncultured bacterium | reverse complement strand
ATGGTATAAGGTATAGGGTATACGAATAACGAGCACCGAGAAACGAGTATCCACTAAATCCTAGATCCTAAACCCTGTTTTTTTCGTTTCACATTTGCCGTTTGACAGCTGATAGCAAAAAAAATTTGATTTCAAAGTGCTTAGCGAAAA
The DNA here is from genome assembly GCA_965370645.1 of uncultured bacterium. Lineage (GTDB taxonomy): Bacteria > Calditrichota > Calditrichia > RBG-13-44-9 > RBG-13-44-9 > RQOF01. The sequence goes on along the minus strand of CBDUVK010000086.1, from coordinate 9,882 downwards.
AAAAATGGATAAATTGAAACTTTATGTAAGCCAAAATCGATAAACATCATATGTTACAAAGATTAGGATAAGGAGAAATATCATTGAATGTAAAAAATAAACATTGGGAATCTGTGCAGGCCATTCTCATTGCCATTGTGGCCGCTCTGGTATTGCGTCAGTTTGTTATTGCAGCATATAAAATTCCGACCAGTTCAATGGAAGAAACGTTGCTGGTAGGTGATTTCCTGCTGGTGAATAAATTTTATTTCGGCGCCCAAACTCCGAAATGGATTGGAATTCCATTCACCCAAATCGGTTTTGATGTTCCTTGGTTCCGGTTTCCGCGCATTGCCCCGCCCCAACAGAATGACATTGTAGTTTTCCGCTATCCCTGGGATCCAAAACTGAGAAGATACCTGCAAGATCCCCACTATGAATATATTAAAAGATGCATCGCTGTTGGCGGCCAAACCCTTGAAATCACTGACAAAATTCTATGGGTAGATGGAGAACCATTTCCTATTCCGCCCAAATTGAAACATACTGATCCTAATGTCTTTAGCCGCTACAATCAAAACTACCCCATATTCAGACAGGGTTTGGGCAGCCGGGACAACTTTGGCCCCCTGACTGTTCCCTCAAACCACTACTTTATGATGGGTGATAACCGGGATAACAGTTCTGACAGCCGTGATTGGGGATTTGTTCCTCCGCAGAATATTGTAGGAAAACCTCTGATTATTTATCTTTCCTGGAATTCTCATATACCCACCTACCGGTTACTTCATAAGATCCGCTGGAACCGATTAGCTATGGTTATCCGATAATGTCTTTGGATTCCGCGGGGATGTATATTCACATCCCCTTTTGCGTCCAAAAGTGCGGATACTGTGATTTTTATTCAATTACCAGGCTAAATAGGATCGATGAATTTGTCAAAGCCCTAGTTAAAGAAATTAACTTAGTTGCTACCACTCATTCTTCCCTGACATTAGATACGATTTATCTGGGCGGGGGAACACCGTCTTTATTGAATAACATGCAATTGGAGACAATCTGGAACAGTCTGCGCCGGCATTTTAAAATCCATCCTCAGGGTGAGTTTACCATTGAAGCAAATCCGGGCACTCTGGACATTAGCAAGCTTCGTTTTCTAAAAAAATTAGGTTTAAACCGTTTAAGTCTGGGGGCACAATCATTTCATACAGCTGATCTGTCATTCCTGGAGCGTATACACACTGTAACTGATATCTTTGAAAATTTCAAAGCGGCTCGCCAGGCTGGCTTTGACAACATCAATATTGACCTGATCACCGCATTCCAGGGTTTAAGTCCGGATCAGTTCCGGAATACCCTGCAGCAGGTTATTACCCTGGATTGTGAACATATCTCCTGTTACACGCTAATTCTGGAACCTGATACCGATTTTTATGAAAGATACAAAAGAGGTGAGATTAGTCCCATCAGTTCTGATCAGGAAGCCAAATTCTACGAGCTGGCAAATGAAATTTTAGAAAAAGCGGGTTATAACGCATACGAAATTTCTAATTTTGCCCGGAATTCCAGGTGGTATTGCCGGCATAATTTGAAATATTGGAATCACCAACCCTACATTGGTCTGGGACCATCAGCGCATTCATTTATGCTGCCCTATCGCTGGAAAAATGTCCGAAATCTGAGTCACTATTTAGACTATCTTCAAGATGATCGTCTTCCTGTACACCAGAGAGAACAACTATCTGAAAACTCAATAGAGTTCGAATATATTTTTCTGCATTTGCGTTTGCGCAAGGGGTTAAATAAACTTGATTATTCCAGACGTTTTCATAAAGATTTTGAAGTAATTTATTCAGACAAGTTATCTCAGTTCCTCTCATCCGGTCTGGTGGAACAGGACGGTAATTATCTGCGTTTATCCAAACAAGGATGGCTGCTGGCCGATGAAATCGTCAGTTCATTTTAGACAAAAAGTTCGAATCTCATGAGATCTTTATTTTACATCACTGTTCATCTCCTGTTGATAGCGGCGGGCATATATGGGCAAGGAACCTCGGTAGAGGACCTCAAGAAAAATAGCACCCTGAGCAAACAGGTAATAAAACAACAGACAGCTCGCAGAGATCAACAACATTTTCGCACTGCACAATCCTATATCAATCACCACCGCTATTCGGCTGCTATCTCCATTTTGGAGGATCTGGTCATTAGAAATCCCCAAAACACCAGTTATTATGATTGGCTCTTGCGTTCATATCTCATGATATCAGAGCTACCCAGAGCAGATTCTCTGGTCAGTGAGATGCTTCGCCGAAAACCGGATAATCCACATTTTCAAATCGGGAAAGCAAACATCCTGTATCGCCAGGGTCAGGAAAAAGAAGCACTCCGATTGTGGAAAATGATACTGGTCCAAAACCCTGATAATCTCAATCTGTATTCACAGATTGCCAATGCCATGATCGAAAATCGATTATGGGATGAGGCAGTACTTACCTATCAGAAAGCGATTGAATCCCTTCCGAATGCTACAAATTTTTATATGAACATTGCAAATCTTTACAAAAACCGCCTGATGTACCTGGAGGCTACTGAATATTATCTAAAATACCTTGCGGTGCAACCAAAGCAACAGCGATTTGTGTTTAATCAGATTTTGGCTTTTCAAATTCCCGAAGAACAACAGGAAGAATTTTTTACGGTATTAGAAAAACGTACCGGAGATCCTGATCAACCCCGGGAGATTAAAATACTTCTCGCCCAGCTCTATCATCGCTATCGAAAATTTGATAAAGCGCTTCACATTTACATTCAGCTAGAGCAGGATAAAAATGATGAGTTAAGAATCCTGAAATTCGCCCAAGCGGCTGAAAGGGATTCCGTTTTTTTAATTGCCCTTCAGGCTTATAAATTTCTCATCAGGAAAAATCCTTCCTCCAAACAAATTTTCCTTGCCTACCGTGGAGCTGTTTCCTGCCAATTTCAACTTGCCCGACAGTTTAATGAGGCATACCATGCAGAACAGGCCAATTTACTTATCGATACCCTGAGTAACCGCTTCCCCAATCATCCTGAATTGTTTCAATTATACTATCTGCAGGGAATGTTTCAATTGACATATTATTTCGATGTTGACCGGGCACTTTCCATTTTCTCAAAAATCACGCGATCCAAAAAAGTACCAGCCAATCTGCGCAGCCAGGTTTTACTGAAAAGCGGCGAATGTTATATTATTAAAGGGCAATTGGATCAAGCCATGAAAATATTCCAACAAGTGAACCATTCCTCCTCTAAGGGATATGCCAATTTCAGGCGTGCACAAACCAGCTATTTTATGAAAAACTGGGAAGAAAGCGACAGTTTAATTCAGGAATTGATCCAGGCGGAAGGTATGGGCGGGAAGGTAACCAACGATGCTCTCTCGTTACAATTGAAACTAAATCATGCCAAACAGAATGAGGCCATTCTCATTCAATCGGCGGATGCAGATCTTTTAATTTTCCAACAGAAGAAGTCCGAGGCCATAAAAATACTAATGGCAATGGTCACAATGGACCAGGTACCGACAGCAATAAAATCACAAAGTTATTTGGATATTTGTCATTTGGCACTCGATCTTGATGATCCCCTGGTTGCCCTGGAATACAGCAAATTGGCAATGGAAGATCCGGAGATTGCCGCCTATGCAGACCTGCATCTGTTTTTAATGGGGACCATTCTGGAGGAACAGTTCCAAAAATACCAGGAAGCATTTTATGCCTATCGAGAACTGTTGGAAAAATACCCTAACAGCATGAAGGCCGAAGATAGCAGGTTGAAGATGCGAAACATTCGTCAAAAGGAAGGTTGGGAACTCCCATGAAATTCACTCTGACTTTCCTTTTACTATTCATAGTGATGTCTTCTCCGGTCCTGGCTCAAAATATTCTTATCCCCATGGATTTAAGTCAAACAGATCATCTGAAATCATACGGAATTGCATATTGGACTCTCCAAAAAAGTGTCAATGTGGAATGGCTGTTGAATTATAGAGGGGGATCGTTTTTAATCGAATATTTCCCGCAACTGGAAAATGAGTGCCTGATCCGTGGGGTTCATTATCAAAAAGTAGCTGGCAGCGTTGTGAATCAGATCTATGCAACCATTGAAGAACAGAATATGGAAAGGGTATTGTTGGAAAAAGCGCCTAAGATAGCAGTTTATACCCCACCGACTAAACAACCGTGGGACGATGCGGTAACCCTGGCGCTGGCTTATGCAGAAATTGACTATGATAAAATTTATGACAGTGAAGTATTGTTTGGAAAATTACCCGATTATGACTGGCTTCATCTTCATCATGAAGATTTCACAGGTCAATTTGGGAAATTCTACGGGAGTTTTCGTAACGCACCCTGGTATATTAATGATGTCCGGGTCAATGAAGCACTGGCAGCAGAACTTGGATTTAAGACTGTTCCGGCTGCGAAAGGTGCTGTTGCCAGAGAAATAAAACAGTACCTTCTTGATGGGGGCTTTTTATTCGCCATGTGTTCTGCCACAGATGCACTTGATATATCCTTATCAGCTGAAGGCGTGGACATTGTGGATGTTCCCTTCGATGGTACGCCCCCGGATCCCGCATATCGTAACAAACTGGACTATCAAAAAAGCCTCGCCTTCGAAAATTTTTCTCTTTATACCGATCCTAATGTATATGAATTCTCCGATATTGATATTCCCCCCAGTTTCGCTCCACGATTGAGGGGACCGGAAAATGACTACTTCACGCTTTTCGAATTTTCCGCCAAATATGATCCGGTCCCGACTATGTTAACCCAAAATCATGTCGGGATTATCAAAGGCTTTATGGGCCAAACCACCATGTTTGACCGCAATCGCATCAAACCCTCTGTAATTATTATGGGGGAGGTGGAAGGAAGCAAAGAAGTGAAATATATTCATGGAAACGCCGCTAAAGGGACATTTACATTTTACGGTGGACATGATCCTGAAGATTACACCCATGCCGTGGGAGATCCCCCGACCCAGCTTGAGTTGCATAAAAATTCTCCGGGATATCGTCTTATTCTGAATAATATCCTCTTTCCGGCAGCCCGGAAAAAAAAGCTTAAGACTTGATTTGCCAGGGAGAGGTCTGGAAACGGATTTAGAGGGGGCCTAGAAAAATTCACAGAGGATAGATATGTTACACTCTTTCAGCATTCAAACCCAATCACAAACTGAATTTCTTGATATTACTCATCAAATCCAGACAATCGTATCAGAGAATCGTGTCCAGAACGGACTGTGTCAGGTCTTTATTCCCCACACTACCGCCGGTATCACCATCAACGAAAATGCCGATCCAAGCGTTCGACGTGATATGATTATGGAACTCAATAAGGTAATTCCCTTCGATGACAATTATCATCACATGGAGGGTAACTCCGCTGCCCACATCAAGTCATCACTGATGGGCATATCCCTTTCGGTGATCATCGACGAAGGCCGCTTAATGTTAGGCACCTGGCAGGGCATCTATTTTTGCGAATTTGATGGACCCAGACAACGCAAGGTCTGGGTAAAATTCCCGGAAGAGAAAAACCCCTAAAATTAATATTTCCAAAATAGACTCCCTGTTAATTTTTCCGACGAAGCACAAATTTTGAATTATCATTCTTAACAGCAGTCCGGATGAATGAGAGATATTCCTCATAATCTTCAGGTTGGATGAGTTTATAGTTAATCTGCATTAACCGCACATAGGATAATTTGTTGTCAGCCAACGAGTAGGATGACCGGTAACGTCCAAAACTCGTTTCCAATTCCTGAAGTTGGGGGGCGGCTTCCAGTTCAAAACTGGATGGTAATTTTATGGTCAGGCTATCAATATAAGTAAAGGGAAAGCGATAACTAATAGGAAATTTTCGCTCGCTTTCTTCGGGAATATCTCCCGCCGTTTCGCGATGCATAATTGCCGGATTGAAAAATATACGTTTTCCGGAGGTGAGACCAAACTTAAATATTTTACCTTCAAAATGGCTCTCCAGCGGTAGCTCCACATTATCTTCCACATTCTGAAAATTACCAGCCTCCAGCTTCACCTGAGGCGTAAATCGACCAAGGATACTGTTTCTCAACCAATCCAACTGTTTGTCAGGTGACTCTCCAATAAGCCTGTAACGATGAGATATACTGTTGTTACCAATACTGACAATTGATCCCTGGAATAACAGGGTACCATCACTCAACAACTCGCCATCTATAATACTCCTCATCTGATTATCTTCAGCAGAACTCTGGGGAGTTCGAACCATTTTTCCCCCAGCTGGATTGATGATCAGAACGTTGCAACCTTCATCATTTGGAGGAAGCTCACCCAGGGCAAGGTTATCCGCAGTGCATTCGATCCAGAGTGAATCACCTTTCAAGGGAACTAATGCGATGACATGGTTAAACTGATCACTGGGGAAATCCGGATAGACAACACCCTCATCTCTGGTCAGAACTAATACCGGATGAGCTTCCAGCCCTATTTCCCGTACCATGGCTACCATGAGAGTACTTAAATCTTTGCAGTCCCCGTATTTATTTCTGCAGACCGATTCAGCGGTGTGGGGTTGAATACCACCAATGCCAAGGTGGATGGCGACGTAACGGGTATTATCCTGCAGACATCGGTAAAGTCTGCGCAATTTCTCCAGATCAGAATCAGCGTCTGCAACAAGCTGGAAAATCTCATTTTTAAATTCGGGAGTCAACTCATAGCATCCTTTAAGGAGATTTGAATACCATCTGGCATACCCACTCCAACTATCATAGCTACCCATATAATCCCCATATTTAAACTCCCGGGCTGAAAACAAAAGGGCCTTTTGAATCCGGCTCTCCGGTGGCATATAGCTTTCTCTCTCACGCGGTGGAATATCTACCCATTCCCAGGTATGGACATTACCTGCAATCCGCGGTTGTATCTCCAAACCAATAGGATAAGTTTTATATGCCACAGGATAGTTCAATATGATGGTATAAGAAGATTTTAACACCGGAACATTTTCCTGGGGATACCAGTCAGGCCACACATAGAGCGATTTAAATTCAAGCTCATAGGAAAGCTCAACAATATAAGGATATCTAGGCCAGCTTAACTCCAGGTACTTATATCGGGTGTCGCTGTAAAGCGTCGCGCCCGGCGAGAGACTGGTCTCAAAAATATCGTCCTTATTTGCTTTTTTTAACTCCTTGCCAGTCACATCATAAATTTTACCCTTGATACTTTTAATATCACAATTCTGATTCTCATACAACTTTATAGTTCCATGGCCACGACCCGCTTCATTCATGACCTGGGCGAGGCGATGGACTCTTAATACCGCTTTGTTCAGTGTTTGAACTTCAAAAACAATTTCCTCTTCAAGAACAATGGCATCCACCGGTTCCGGCCATTCTACACCCTGAATCGGCTGAGCGATAATCAGATGAACTGGAACCAGGAAAACCCAGAGCAAGGCAAATAATACTATTGGAAGACTCTTTGTCATACTCGCTCTCTCAAGCATAAATTGCTATAAACATGCGGTAATGCTACACCAGGATTATTCAGATTTTTTAAGAACAACCTGGCTTTCTTCAAAACTGACAATTTGGGCGTGTAGATTCCGTAGTTGGGCATATTCACTGGTCTGGAAAATTGGTTTTTTTATTAAATACTGTCTGCGAAAGTTTACCTTGCCAGCCTCAGCTTTTCCATCAGACAGGAAAATTAAACCGTTCATTTTCATGATTTGAAATGGAGGAATCTCATCCACTGTAAATCCCTCCGGTAATGTGAGATCTACATTCTCATTCCTTCCCCTGAGATAGGTAAATTCCACCGGAAACTTTCTCTCCTCGCTTATAAATGGATTTTTAACCAGTTTAGATAATTGAGGCGGATTAAAATAGATAAAATCTCCTACGACTTGTGCATAATTTGGTACATGAAATTGTAATAATACATGAAGTGGAAGCTCAACATTATTAAAATTATTAATCTCCAGAGAATCCAGAGCTGCTTCTGCAAATTTCTCTGACAGCAATTCCTCAAAATGCTCGCGTTTATCTTCATCCATCAGTTCTTTCCTTTTCGCCATCGCTTCATATCCTTCATAGCGTATTGAAGCCTGACAAACTAAACTACCGTCATCCTTAAGTTCTCCTTTTGTTTGGCATGAAATCATATTAATACTCTTAGGGGTCGGTATGGGATAAAAATCGCTATTTTCCGGCAATATCAAAAAACCAATTCCAACGATATCCAGAGTTGGGATTTGCCCAAATGGACAACATTTTTCACAGGCATCGAGATAATACTTTTTGGTTCCGATCTCAGTGTAGGCGATGATGTGGTTAAATTGCTCCAGCTGTGGCCAATTCGTACGCACCCGGCCAAAGCGGCGTGTTCCGATGAGCATTGGATGAGACTCGATTCCGGCCTGGCGAAGCATATTGATCAGCAACATATTCTTTTCTGCCAGTTTACCTTTACCTTCTTTTAAAACATCTTTGGGAGAATTACTGGGCCAGATGGTGTAAATCATTTCTGTTTCAATCTCATCACGTACATAATCATAAATTATTTTAGCTTTCTCAGTCGCTTCAAGTGTATCACTAATGAGTTCAGAAACCTTTTCACGGACGGTTCCATTCTCACTTAACAGATCTTTATAATCATCGTAAACAAATTTCGCCAGATCCTTCCATTCCTTGATAAATTGATAATAATTATAGGGATCGCGATATTCTATCAATTGAAAGAACAGGGTCATTCGATAATCATCGAGAGTTCGCATGTAAGGTTCTTTTTTTATGGCTGGAATATCCTCAATTTTCCAGGTAAACCGTTTCCCCTTCCGGGTTCTTGCACTCCCGGGAATAAGAAAAATTTCCTCGAACGCAACTGCCTGATCCCCAATAACATTTTGAAAAAACACTTGATAATTGAAATGTGGATCAATAGCAATAGTAAATTGGCTCAATAAGGTATATGCATTATTCTGAAAATGCCATGGTTCTAGGATCCAAATATTTTCACTTGACATTCTATATTTAAATTCAATGACAGAACCCACTTCCACACCTGGAATAGCAAAAACTTTCTGATTCAAATAGCGGTTTATTTTTTCTTCAAAGACATCTTTTTTATCCAGTTTCACTTTCTTCCCGTTGGGTAATATCGCATGACCCTTGATATCCTCAATTTTATTATCACGATAGAATGGAATTTTAATATCTGCAAAATCCTTACCCTCTTCATTCAATATTTTAATTCTCTTATGCCGCTTCATTTTTAGCTTAAAATCATCCATGATTTCCTGTTCAGCCACGTCAAACAGTACTACCGCAGTGGCTGTGGTATCCTTCTCAAAAGCTTTCATGCCCAGAACATCCTTAGATACCTTTCCCCATTTCTCCTGGGAAAAAAGAGAACTTACCAAGAGAATCAAACTGGTAAAAATGATGTAGATTTTGAATGATTTTTGGAAAGTCATACCTCATCCTCCGTATTAAAAAAGTGAAAAACAGCACAAAACTTTATGAACAAAAAATTCGTTTAATCTGCTGGAACACTCGTAAAATTTTAATGATTAAACATAAATAATGAAAAAAATATGAAAAATTCAAGTAAAAAAAGTTAGAGATAAAAATAGGGCAAATTAATTATGGAAGGCGTAAAGTTAATCAGAGAAAAGTGCTCAGCGGAAACCTGCTGTTAAATCCATCCTAATCCCAATGCCACTGCGATAAACAAAAGCATCATTGCAATAAATATTTTGATGAATTGCAGCGTAATTTTATACAGTAGACGGGAACCGATGAAAGAACCAAGAAATGCGGCAACAATAAGCGAAACCAGACTAATAATTAAATATTCCATATTCC
>CBDUVK010000085.1:0-10098 GCA_965370645.1 uncultured bacterium | reverse complement strand
GGCGGCAGACAGGGATTTGAGAGTGAGGAGTTTGGAATGCGAAATTAGAGGTTAGGATTATTAGAGTATCGTCACTAAATGGGTTGCTATGAAATTGGACGATAAATATAAGTCAGTGATCAAATTTTCTCTTTTGTTGATAGTCGTGATCAGTTTAAAGAACTGTCAGACGATTCCAAAAGAAAGTCTGGTCATGAAGGAATTTAGCATTGAAGATATTTCGGCTTATGAATTACGCGTGTTGCTTAACGATTTTGCCGTTCGATTTGCCTATGAGGTGGAGCAGGCTGCAGATCAAATTATTTCGCAGAGTGATGATCCGGAAATTAACAGCCAGGCACTTTTATGGAAAATGAATGTAATTCCGGCATCCCAGCGGGCAGCATTTTTAGCAGATCCCCTGGTGGCTTTTGCCGACCTCTGGACGCTTTGCATACAGATGCGCGAGTATTTCACCGTCGGCGCCGGAAAGAATAAATTTGGTGATTTGCAACCCATTGCTATCAAAACCTCGCTCATGCTTGAAAAGGATGCCATCATGATCGCCAGGCGGGTGCAGGCAAGCGGGGAAATTTCAGTGGGTGAAAATCTGACCAGCCAGTGGGCAAATAAACATCCCATCACAAGCCCGCTTTTTATCAGGAAGTCGATCAGTGATACAGTAACATCCCTCGTAAACAGTAAAAGCAGAAAATTAAGTTCAACTATTGGTGACCTGTCTGCCAGTATGTATAATCTTCAACACCAGTTAACGATTTATGCCAATCATTTACCAAAACAGGCGAGATGGGAAGCTGAATACATGATGGTTAAAATCAGCCAGGCTGAGGACTATGAAAACAGCTTAGCAAATTTAGATACCATTACAAATTCTATTAATCTTTTGGCAAAAATTCTCAGGCAGAGCCCGGAAATTTTAGACAGTATGGGAAATTCATTACTTAAAATCATTGATTATGAGCGCATCGAAACGATTAAAGAATTGAGAAGAGAACGGATCGCAATCCTTGATGCGCTACAGGCTGAACGGACTGCGGTGTTTCTTGAAATTGACCGCCAGAGAATCGCTACCGTAACTGAACTTAAGCTACTGGCACAGAATACCATATCAGAATCAAAAAACCTGACTTTCCAAATCATTGATCATCTGTTTTGGAGAATTATTCAGGTTATCGGAGGTATTGCATTAATCGTTCTTCTGTATATTGTTGTCAGGAAAAGAGAGAAGAGAAATTTATCAGTATAAAACTATGATAACCTAACCTGATTAATACAAGAATTTTACCACAAAGCCTCTTCCAAAGGAATGCCTATGGCAAAAGACACTAAGGAGTAAAGAACCTGGAAATTTCAAATAAAAGATGGAAATTTGATTTATTCAACAACACATACCCATTCTAAACCGTTAAATTTTTTGATTTTGTGTCTTAGTGTCTTGGTGGTTGTGAATAATTCAGGCTAAGTAGGTATTTTGAGAATAGAGTTTCCTTCCATAGACTCCAACCAAAATCTATCCAAAATATGTTCATTATTGCCAAGTTGGCAGAAACTTTAAAGATTTGTAATGTTTCTCTTTCATCACTATACTTTTGTTTATTATTCAAACCATAGTCGGATTTCAACCATGTTCTTAAACAAATTACACACTTATTGACAATTTTATTCAAAAATCCTATATTAGAGCATTAGGATGATTTAATATTAAATGAAGTTTACTGATAGAAAATAAGCCAATAATTAATTATGTATGAGACAGAAAATTTGGATTAAAATCTGACAGGAGGAATGTATGAGTTTAAGAAATTCTATAAAAATTATCATATTTTCTGCTTTCTTAATGATTTTCTCATTGAATTCTGCCAGGGCAGCCTATGCAGTGGGAGACACGGTAACCAATTTTACCCTGAATGATGTCCATGGAAATCCTATTTCCCTGAACAATTACCAGGGAGAAGTTATTCTGCTTAATTTTTTTGCCACCTGGTGAGGTAGCTGTACTCTGGAGGCTCCAGAACTGGAAAAAAATATCTGGCAGGTTTATGGCCCTTACGGATTACAAGTGTTGGGAATCGATCTGAATGAAACAGCAGCAGCAGTCATAGGTTGGGGAAATCAGTTAGGTCTCAGCTACCCCTTACTGTTAGATCCTGCAAGTACAGTATATAGTACCTATGGATTGGGATATATCCCGCATAATACCATCCTGGATACCTCAATGGTGGTTCTATATACTTTCTATGGTTATGAAGAGCAAACACTATTATCTATAATTAGTAATTACTATCCCACACCACCGAGTATTCAATCTGTTACAGTAAGCCAACCTTTCATGCGGGTGGGTCAGGATAGTATAACCATTACTTCCCAATTGGAAAACCCCGATAACCATTCTCTAAGTGTGAAAGCAATCATTTCTATCTTAGACAGCGTGGCTGTTGATTCAATCGATCTGTTTGATGATGGTAACCATAATGATGGGCAGGCCGGAGATCTGCTCTATGGCGGATTTCTTCCTCCCCTATCTGCCGAAAATGATTACTCAGTCGGTATAAAATTCATTGATCACTCATATAGCGTACAAAGCTTCATTCCGGACGGAGCAAGATTCACTACCATCGGACCCATGAATTTAGAGAGTTATGTTGAAGTACTGAGAATTCCAAATCGGATTTTTTACCGGATTTCTCTGATCAATAACAGTCAAACCGCCATGGCTAAATCTATATCAGCTACGGTCAGTACAGACGATCCAAATGTGACTGCCGTAACCGGCGCGTATCAGACTTTTGGTTCAATCGGAGCGGGACAGATAGTGCAATGTTCACAAAATATCGGATTTATGTTTGCCAATATGCAGCCATCCTTTACTGTTCCTATTCATTTGGAAATTTCCAGTCAAGGATTCGTGTTTTGGAAAGATAGTTCGGAAATTGTTGTTGGACTGGAGGATCATGATGCTAATCTTCCAAAGAATTTTTCTCTGGAACAGAATTATCCTAATCCCTTCAATCCCACCACCTCAATTACATTTGAACTTCCTCAAGCCAGTGAGGTAACTATCAAAATCTATGACATGCTCGGCAAAGAGATTACTACGCTGGTATCACAAAAATTAACTGCCGGCAGCCACACTATGAGTTGGGACGCCAGTGATATGCCGAGTGGTGTATATATCTACCGCATGGAAGCCGCTAAGGCGGAAGGAAAACGATTTGAACAGACCAGGAAGATGATACTTATGAAATAGTATCACTAGATACTGTAGTCGGTATGTCAAAATTTATTTTGACAGGATTGACAGGATTAATCATTATGATTATAGGAATTTTCGGACTCTTGATTAATGCAAAATCTGAATAGCAATTGAGACTAACATGATAATACTGTATGTATCGCTCGATACTAAAACAAATAGTATTGTAAGAGTTGAATAAAATTCTCTAAATGATGAAGTAAACCAGACTCTTAAATACTCAAGAGGTCAATTATATCAGTTTGATCATGTTCATCCTGTCAGAAAAAAGCTCTTTAAGGATCATTTGATACAAACTAAAGTAGTCTGTTCGGATACCATCCCGCACTTAATATTTTGGGTGCGGAATGGTGTTATTTAAGAAGTTTCTTCCTTCCTTCACGGAAATACTGGAGTCATATTTTATTGTTTTCCAGAAGCATATTATGGCGGTTAAACCTCATTTGAGACAAATTATACCCGAAATAGATTAATTTTTAATTCACCTTAAAATCAATTTCAAAGATAAGAGTTAAATATTATCCTTTATTATTTAAAGCTGAGTCACATTCAAGTATCAAAATTGACTCAATAGCGGGATATTTCCGCATTTTTCCCCGGTTTCCCCGCATTACTTTTATATTCACCGTGAAGGAAAATATCTATAATCCCTTGTTATTTATATAATTAACATGAAGTTTACTAGCTGGTATGCATGGCACTCTATTTGTATTAGTTCTATTTGATCAATTAAATATTTGTGAGAGTATTATATGATCGAAAGGAATGATATAAAAAAAATCAGACATTTGGATCAGATCGAATATATGAGTTGTCCATCAGCCGATTCACTAAAATCAGAAATTTGGAAACTGATTATTTTTCATGATGAATGCGGGCAGCATTTAGTGAACATCTCTATTGACTATGGTGTGCTCCATTTAAAGTTTTCACAAAATTATGAAAGAGAGACGGAATAAAATTCCATCTCCTGCCTATCAGACTGTTCGACAAAATGAAGGCATGGGTTAAAACCCAAAAATGGTGTAGGATTTCTCCTCCTCGGGCTATTGAAAATGAGAAATCTGTTAATCTCCAAGTCAATAGCCCCGATTTTTTCCAAAAAGGTTAATTCTCAGGTTGCATAAATTGGGAATAATTCTATATTACAGCAGTGGAAGGAGATATCCGAGTGCTATTGATTATCCTGAACATGATGATAGGAATCGCAACCAGTGCTCTACTCCTGGTCCTCCTACGAGCATCTTATAAAGAGAAAGAGTGGCGTGCGGTTGCAATATCAGTACTCACCTTCAGTGGAAATGTCATACTCTGGTGCGGATTAACCATTTTTCAAGAGATCCCTGCAGTTACCCTGCTCAATATAATATTTATAATTTTAATATTACTGCTTACCCTGCTTTCTGTCATAAAATGGTTTCCAACAAAAGAGAAATATTCCCCGGAATTTATTCCGCAATTCGACGAGCGGGATCATATGTTTGCACGTAATAATCTGCAGTATCATCCCAAGCTTGCAGAACGTTATTACCAGAGGTATCCTGCCAGGCGCAAAACAGATGAAGCGATCCATAATCTTCCTGAACTGCTCTCACCTGGCAGCAGATTCTATGATGAATTGATTTCGCCGGTTGCTATGGCTGCGGATTCGGTCACGGTTGCCACCCGGGAAGCTTCAAAAATTGAGAAATCTGAAGAACCGGTATCCGCAGACCCAGAAAAAATAACCCAAATATTGCAGCAACTGGGGCGGTTTCATGGCGCAGCAGAAATTGGAATAACCAGGCTTCATCCATATCACCTCTACAGCCATGCAGGCAGACGGGCTGAGAATTGGGGAGAACGAATCACTACTCATCACAGCTATGCAATCGCTATTATGGTCCCGATGACTATCGAAATGATAAAGAAAGCACCCCTGCTACCCGAAATCCTGGAATCCACCGGCAAGTATGTAGAATCCGCTAAAATTGCCCATATCATCGCAAATTATATCAAATATCTGGGGTATGATGCTAAGGCCCATTTCGATGGACATTATCAGGTTGCCTGTGTACCATTGGCGAGAGATGCCGGTCTGGGTGAGGTTGGGCGACTGAGTATTCTTATCAATCCCACTCATGGCCCCTGTGTAAGGCTGGCGGTTGTCACAACAGATCTCGAGCTTAAAGTAACCACCTTAACCAACCATTATATTGAAGATTTCTGTGATATATGCAAAAAATGTGCGGAAAATTGTCCTTCAAAATCGATACCCTTTCAAGGAAAACCAGCAGAGCGTGGCTTCCTTCACTGGTCCATCGATATGGAGTCATGCTATGCATTCTGGAGAAGAATGGGAACGGATTGCGGTATATGCATCAGGGTTTGTCCGTTCACCAAACCGAACACCCTGATTCACAAATTGGCTCGATATTACGTGTCTCGAAATGCCTTTAATCAGCGAATTGCTTTATTATTGGATAATCTGTTGTATGGTAGGAAAATTCCTATGCCCACCCTGAATCCGGAGAAGACCAAAATGCTACTTTGAATGCCAAATTATACTGCCATAGTTATATATCAGCTTACTCAGATTACTCCCACCAGCAGACCAGCCTGAGAGATTTAATAAAGGGATAGTTTGGTGGCGACAGATCATGCAGCCGTGAATCAAAGCGGTAGCGTTTCGAAAAACCTGAAACAATACTTCCACCACTAAATTGTCCTACTGCACCTCTCTCTTTCTGAACAATACTACCGGTCATATTGAGATACCCTGAAACGGGGCGGGAAGACCAGTTTTGGGCTGTAAAAGATCCGTTGGTGGCCATAATACATGCCTGAATATGAATATCAGCATTATTCGCAGCATTATCAGTAACATATACATTGTTCAATGCCACCAGTCCCAGAATGTCATCAGAAGCAGGATTTGACAAGGGATTATCGGCATATACCAGGTCATCATCAATCCAGATATTGGTGGTTGATAAAAAGGTAACCTCCCCATTAAAAGTCCCCTTTACCCTGATGTCTGCAGTACTGTATACTGCTCTCTCAGGTGCAATAAATGATACCTGAACGGTATCCGGGGGAATTCCCTGCACAGTTCTGATCACACTGCCATCAGCCTGAAAATCAAGTTCCATCGGTAAATCATAGAGAGATTTCGTATTGGTTGCTGCGCCTCCATTTCCCAGAGTTGCGGCACCAATGATATAACTCATGTCGGTAGGAATATCATTACTCATGCCAACTTCCCATCCCCCATGAAACTCTGCACTACTGCTAAACGGATCCGGATTGATACCGAGTTGAGCAGACACTTTACTGAAAAATACCGGCGCACCGGAGGTTTTCAGGACACCATTGGTATGGACCGGTCCCCACACCGAGTCACCGGTAAGCCAGTAGACACCATTCTCATCATTTGTGAACCAAAAATATCTCGATATTGGCATGTTATAGGCAAAATAGGCGGAGATGGAGTCACTCTGCTTTACGGTGGTGCTGAAGTCATCCGAATAGAGGTAACCCCAGGTTTTGACCTTAACCTTAACCGTATCTAATCCCAGCATAGAAATATCAGTTTGAGATGAGCAGGCATTTGTTACCAATAAATATGAAGCCGCATGGGTACTGTCTGCCCAAACTTTATTAATCGCAAGATTAATAGCACTGAGAGCAGTCTCATGGATGAGTGAGGACATATATTGATCATTGAAATTATTCGAGGTGGCTAGAACGTTGCCATTCATTTTCACCTGAAAAGAAGAAAAAGCTAAAATAAACCCAAAAACGACGAGTATTGCACCCTTACCCAGCATGTCAATTACCTCCTTGTAGATGAATGAGGAAACCCTTCCTCTGGGATATAAGATAAATGTAGTCTATTTTTAACATTTGATGGAAATCACGAATCATAATACGACAAATTTGTAGTAAATTTATCAGTTTTATGTCATTTCAAGTTTATAATCCACTAGAAATATATATTGAAGTATTGGACAGCAATTATGATAAATACGAATATCGAAATTCGAAACTCGAAACAAGCATGAAATTTAAATTTTTAAAACTAACAAGAATAACTGTATTTTTCGAATTTTGGTCATTCGGATTTGTTTCGAATTTCGTAATTCGCCTGGCTGCTACAGGCAGGGATTTCGAATCTTGGCCAAGTATCGGTTGGTAATCCTTCTTTTACTACCGAGGACAGCTTCTAAAACTAGAAACAAACAACCCGTATGGGTTTAAGTGGGTATGACTAGCTATCTTGAATTTTCGGAATGATCCCTTCGATATTCACCTCCACAGAATCCGCTCCCTTTGTAAAAGTAAAATTGGCAATAGCATTAACCTTAATTTCTGTTATACCCAGGTAGCTGGAATCGGGAATAAAGGAATACTGATAGGTGTTTGATGATAGGCCACTCTGCTCACTGATCAGTACATCCCGGATGAATAACTGAACTTTATAAATTCCATTATTATGGAAAGCTTCCGCAGTAATATCAATTTCCTGCATTTGAACAAAATATTCATTATGCTGCGGGGATGAAATACGGACTAAAGGATCTCCCGCTTCTATTACCTTCACTGATCCGGTACGCTCAGTTGTTTTGAATGCATTTGAAACAACCACTTTAAAAACATAGTCTCCACCCGAGGTTGGGGCAATCCAGCGAACCGATACACCATCGGTAGGGTCCAGAAAGAAACCATTATTTGGCGAGACTGACCACCCATAGCTTAGGCTTCCCTCCTCGGGATTGCTGGCAACAACGCTGGCAAAAACCGTGTCATAGGGATTAACCCGATTTGGATTAATCTGAATTACATCGATGACCGGGGAACTCCTGAATAGTGTTTCAGGATCGCAAGCTATAAAAGTGATCAATAACGATAATATAAGGGTAATCTGAAATTTGATCATAGATTAACCTTTATATTTTGATATACAGTCAATCCATCCGATGAAGTCAAACTGAAAATGATCCAATCCGGTCTTTGATTGACCTCAACCGGATCAAAATTAATCGTTCTGATTTCCCCGGGATCCAGTTGGGAAATATTATCTGCCTTCACGATATCCACGGCAACCCGCTTGAGCTCCTGGAAGTTTATCTGCTGAAGCAGAATGGCACGCAGGGAGAGATCTCCGGCGGATTGATCCCCCAGCCGGGCAACCCTACAGCTCATGTTGAGCTGATTGCCGCTGATATTTATCGTCGCCGGCTCCAGAGTAAAATAAGTATTAAGGACAACCAATGGCGAAAGAATTGAATTCAACCGGATCAAAACACTATTTATGCCGGAGGCCCCCTGAACCCGGTGTCCGGATCCATTAATAAATACGTCGGGAACACCCTTAACATTCGGTATTGAATTCTGCACATATTTTTCATAAAGAGGTTCGAATATCAATGTATTACTGTATGGATCTGTGAATTCCTGGGTATCCCGATGATATTCTAGGATTACAATATTTGATCCATAGATGGATTTAATCGAATCCAATGCCTGTAATGTCCATAGATTATAGCTGAAGGGATTATTGGTATTGACAAATGCTTCCAGGAGGACAACAGAAGATTGATAACTGTTGGGATTTTTCGGATCCAGTACATTATCCCGGGGAAAATCATTACAATTTACAATAATGAAGATGGAAACCAATAGTTTAAAAATGAACCTGTACACCTACTTTTACCTCATTTTTGTAATTCAAAGTTAAATATGGTATCAGGCTGTTTTGTTGAAGGTTCCGCGCATAGATTTTTTTAGGAGAAAGTCCTCTTATCCAAAAATAAATAGTACCCGCCAGTGCTGTTCCGGTTAGGGTCGCTAACACCACGGTAGTTTTTTTTGCACGGTTTGCATCATTATATAAGTCATCAAATCGATCCAGTTCGGTGTTGTTGTTATATTCATCCTTCTTTTTCTGATATTCATTATTTACCAACAGGGTTGCAGCACCCAATACTACGGTCGCAGCTATAAAATACTTAGTGGGATTACTGGAAATTTTCATGCTATGCCTATACTTACCCTTGCCGGTCAGGTTAAAGAGAATGTTATTTCCAAGCAGGTCGATCATTTTAGAGAGCTGATTCTGATCCGGACTGACCACTTTCTCTGCTCGTATCTGACCTGTTCGCACATTAACAATACTGGCATCAATCCGGTAATGATCATCGATGTAATGAATGCTGCCAAAGATTACATATTCAGCTTCCAGCAGGGTTCCCACCTCCCTGGCTGTGGTGCTGTCAATCAGACCAGTAAGGGATAGGGCCTTTTCCTCCAGTACAGCTTTCAATTTTCGACGTTCCAATATGACTAAATCAACAGAACCAGATAATTTGGTTTGAAGCAGATCCGGGATCGTTTTTTCCCACTGGTTAAGATAAAATTGGTCAGATTCATTAACAAATTCACCGACTACCAGATGAATTTGCGAAATGGAATAAGTCGAGAAAATAAGTATGAGCAGCAAGACCAGAAGAATGTATTTCGGAGAACAACTCATAAGCATCAATTTAGGCCAGAGAAAGAACATTATTTTTAACATCAATCAAACCATAACTATATATATCGCATTATTTTCTATAAAGTTAAATTCCGGCAATTTTTTAATCAAGTTTTCTTCAATTATTTTAAAAATGCATCATCTCTCTTTAATGAATTAAATTCGAATATCGTGGCGTAAGCCGTCCCTTATGGGAAAACTCAAAATAAGCTCGAATTATATATAAAAATCATCCAGGTGCTATTGGATGATTTTAGAGTATTTGGATAAATTGTATTCATAAATTAGTTCATCGGATCCCAGGGTGGCAACATAATCGGTTTTTGCTTGG
>CBDUVK010000084.1:0-10222 GCA_965370645.1 uncultured bacterium | reverse complement strand
ATGGCTATGACACCCCCAAAATTTCCCTGGCACGGATATGCAGGTCTGGCTCTACTAATTGCCGCAGAGATCGGTATACTTCTTGAGTGGTGGTTTTTTGAGATATTTATGACACCGGTTTGCTGGACTGGCCTTATTCTGTTCCTGGACGGCATCAATTATCGTCTGTCTGGAAACTCCCTCATCATGACGCGACGTCGTGAATTTTTATGGATGCTGCCCTGGTCCATTGCCCTCTGGTATTTCTTTGAATTTTTTAATCTGTTTATACGGAATTGGCATTATGTCGGCCTGCCTGAAAACCTCGCAATTCGATATTTCGGTTACTTCTGGTCTTTTGCCACGATCTGGCCGGGTGTGTATGAGATCTTTGAACTGCTTAAAAATCTTAAAATTTTCGCGCGAATAAGGGTTAAACCTCTTCAGGTGACCAAAAAATTATTGGTCACCTCTGCTCTTTCCGGCCTTTTCTGTATGCTTCTGCCATTTTTTGTTTCCTCTCAGGCGGCAACCTATATGGCCGCCCCGGTCTGGATCGGTATGGTTTTTTTTCTTGATCCCCTCAATTATTACTGGAATCGTCATTCATTCTGGAAGGACTGGTCTGATGGCGATCTTTCTGTTTTAATTCAGCTATTTCTTACCGGTTTTTTGGCGGGGGGATTGTGGGAATTCTGGAATTATTGGGCTACTGCCAAATGGATTTATACAGTACCCATTTGGGGAGATCTGAAAATATTTGAAATGCCTGTTTTGGGATATCTGGGATTCCCTGCTTTTGCTGTTGAAGTATTTGTGATGTGGGAGGCTGTGAAGCATCTGATGAAGATAAAATAGATCAAAAAGGAAAAGCCTTCTCTCCGGAGAAGGCTTTTTATATCCATAGCGGATGTTGCAATTTTAATTATTCTCTTCCGGTGGCGGAAGAGGTGGCACATCTTCTACGGTTATGGAAACTGATATTTGTGATTTGCCACCCTGAGAATCCTCTACTCTAAAAGTGACCTGATAATTTCCCTGCTGGTCATCGCGCGGAATCCAGGAGAAATTTCCGGAGCTGCCACTGAAATTTGCACCGGCCGGAAGATTATTGGCAGAAAGAGTAAGCTTACCCTGATCTTCTGCGTCAGGATCTTCTCCCTTTACAGTAAAGGATAGTTCCTCTCCTTCCTTAACTGATTTCGATCCGATCTCATTTAATGTGGGCGGACGATTTACATTCTTAACATTTATGGTTACACTTGTTTGTGCAGTTTCTCCAGCAGCATCTTTTACAGTATAGGTCATGGTGTAACTTCCAGCCTGATCGTACCTGGGTGACCACGTCAAAGTCCTGCTGCTACTATTAAAATTGGTGCCTCCAGGCAGATTCCCCATTTCGTAGATGAGATTGCCGGCATCCTCACTATCCGGATCAGTTGCTTCGGGTAGAGTCTGGTTTATATTGGCGCCTTCCTCGGTTTCGATCGTGGTAACCGGAGGCAGAGTGGGAGCGCGATTGACATTGGTAACTGTAATGGTCAAACTGCTCTGGGCCGTGAGTCCACCGACATCCTTAACAGTATAAGTACAGGTATAGCTTCCAGCCTGGTCGTATGTTGGTGTCCACTGCAGGGAGCGGCTGGTAGCATCAAAAGTAGCACCCTCTGGAACGTTTTCCAGAGTATAAACTAACTGTCCCTGATCCTCTGTATCCGGATCTGTTCCCTCGGGTAGTGGTGCCGAAAGGGCTTGATTTTCGCTGGTTTGCGGGTTTTCCAAAGTCCCTAAAGTCGGTGGACGATTCACGTTCGCAATTTCGAGGGTTACTGTACCGCTGACCGTTTCTCCAAAACTATCTGTGATAATATAGTCGATCGTATAGCCACCACTTTGGTCATATGTAGGGGTCCAGGTGATTAATCCACTGCTGGCGTCCAACTGTGCCCCTTCAGGTAGACTGCTGGTAGAAACCTGCAATTTTCCCTCATCCTCCAGGTCAGGATCACTGAATTTTAACTGAATGGATACTGCAGTATTTTCCTGACCGGATTGTGCTGGTAAAGCTTCTACCACCGGAGGTTGGTTCACATTTACCACTTCTAGTGGAATCTGGATTTCGGCAGATAGTCCAGCGGAATCTACCACCTGAACTTTTAACGTATAGGAACCGCTCTGGGCAAAATTCGGGGTCCAGCTGAATTCACCATTGCCTGTAGTAAGGGTTGCTCCCTCGGGTAGATTGGATATGCTATACTTCAATTTTTCCTGATCTTCCTGATCGGGATCAGACCCCTCCAGGGTAAATTCCACAATCTGCTGTTCATTTATGGTTATGGCAGCCACCGTTCCCAATTGGGGAGGTCGGTTGACATGGTTCACGGTTAAGTTAATGGCTTGCTCGCATATCAACCCGGCAGGATCACTTAGACGGAAGACCACATTGCTATATAGTCCGGATTGTTCATAGGTGGGAGTCCATGAAAATGTAAGTGTTGAAGTATTGAAATCCGATCCGGTTGGTAAATTTTCAGCCGTGTAGGTTAACTTGCCTGAATCTTCATTGTCGGGATCACTCCCTGAGATGGTAAAACTGAGCTCAGTATTTTCGTCTGCAGTTTGGTCGCTCAATTCCGTTAAAACTGGCGGACGGTTTACATGAGTTATGGTAATTGTGGTTTGTTTACTGTCTGTTAATCTTCCATCACTCACCGTAAAGGTGATTTGATATTCGCCGGATTGTTCATATGTTGGTGTCCAGATGAGTTTACCATTGCTGGCAGCTAAAACAGCACCTTCCGGTAGATCGGAGGCTGAGTACAATAATTTTCCGGTATCCTCATTATCCGGATCGCTGCCGACCAGTTGATGTTCCAGTAGACTGTTTTCTTCTGCAGTGAGAGGAGGTATTTCTGCCAGAACCGGGGGTCGGTTGACATGGTTTACTGTGATACTGATTGATTTTTGGACTGATAATCCTGAAGGATCTGTTACAGTGAATTGAATATCCGGGTAATTTCCGGATTGGATATAACCTGGAGTCCATTTCACCGAAAGAGAATCCGGATTAAAAGTTGCTCCTTCCGGAAGATTGGTAACAGTGTAAGTTAATTTTCCATCATCTTCGACATCCGGATCGCTACCCGAGATGAAAAAAACAAGGGGAGCATTCTCATCTACACTCTGCTCCTGAATATCTGTGAGAACCGGCGTACGATTTACATGTGCAACTGCGAGTGAAAAGTAAGTGGTATCGGAAAGATTTCCAGCTTTCATAACCACCCCAATATTTTCGAAGCTACCCGATTGCTCATGGGTTGGGGTCCAACTGAATTGGCGTGAGGAGGCATCAAAGCTTGCTCCCTCGGGAAGATTGAACATGGAAAAGGTAATCGCAGTTAGATCTTCCTGATCCAGCTCTTCCCCCTTTAAAGTTACAGTAATCAGTTGTGCTTCATTTGTTGTCTGGTCAGGAATAGTTTCCACCACGGGTGGCCGGTCTACATGAGTCACAGTCAGTGTCACAGCTTCACGGTCCACACCACCGGCACCATCTTCAAGCAAGAAATCAACAATATAAACACCCGATTGTTTGAAAGTCGGTTCCCATCTGAAAGTCCGGGTATTTTCATCAAAACTGGTCCCTTCGGGAACATTTTCCACCCGGTAAATAAGTTTTCCCGTATCTTCTTTATCCGGATCGCTGCCTTCCGGGGCGATAATAACCAGGAGGGAATCCTCAGGAATTTCCAAGTTTGCAATGGCAGGAAGTTCGGGCATACGGTTAACGTGATTTACCGTGATTGTGAGATCATCGGAATCACTAAGTTTACTGGCGGTTTTTTCAATGACTGTAAAGGTAATCCCGGGATAAACGCCGGCTTGCTCATAGGTCGGGATCCAGCTGAATAAACCGGTTTTTGTATCAAATTCAGCGCTATCCGGTAGATTCTGAACTTCAAAATAAATTTCATCTCCGTCCGGATCATAAGCCTCTAATTGTAAGACGAAGCTGCCATTTTCATCTATGGATAGATCTGCAATGGGTTCCAAAATCGGTTGATTATTATGTCGCAATATTTCAATTTTGGAATCTGTTGACAGAAAAACATAGACATCCTCTTTATAAGAAGAATAGGTTTCACTGTCCGAAATATATCGGGCTTCCAGGGTGGGATTCTGGGGATCAACTACTTTGATGATCATTAAGCCGGTTTCCCTGTTTGAAAGGTAGGCATAATTCCCACTTTTTGAGACATGATGAGTAAATCCCTGGGTTTTAAACCGACCTACCTCTTTCGGAAGACGCGGTGCTGAAATATCCAGGATAACCAGTCCTCCCGGTCCATCGGCCATATAGGCAAGATCGTTTTCCAGCTGAAATTGCAGGGCGTGAAATCCGGTTTTATACTGGGTAATTTTGATCAAATTAGAAGGATTGCTAATATCGTAAATAAGGAGTCCACCTTGTTTGGCAGCGACGTACAATTTATCATCGCGCTTCTGTAAACTCCATATCCAGGTTTCCGGAATTTCCAGAGTAAGCGTTCGGGGATCGTCCAAATTACTGATATCCATGACGCAGAATCCTTCCTTTCCGAGAGCAACATAAATAAAAGGATATTCCACGTCTACCCAGTATGCATCACCGGGGGTTTTGATCCGGGCAATTTCATATGGTCTCTCAATATTTGTGATATCGAAGATGATGACACCTTCGGTTTTATTTGCCGCATATAACCTGTTGTCGTCCAGAGCAATATGATAGATCATATCGCTGGTTCGCAGGAAAGAGGCCCTCTTCGGTGATTCGATATCAGTCACATCCCAGATCTGGATACCGATCCAGAAATTCACCGAAAACAAATAGTTATCACGATAGGTCACAAATCTTTCGCCATCCTTGATCGATATATCTTCTTCCAGGGAGGGTGTTGGCATACTTGTTATAAACTCTGCCGCTGCTTTTTGGGAGAAGAGCGGTTTCTGCAGGAAAATCATGACGAAGATCAGAGCAAGCATTTGAGCGAAAAATCGATAATTATTCATGAAGGTCCCCTGATTTTAGATATGAGTTCAAATCAAAAATTATAATTTATAATATATCAAAAAGCTCTAAAAAAATCAAGAAAGTACATTTGTGAGTTATTTATACGGTAAATGATAAAAACTAACATCGTTTTTGTTGTGTCCTCCACATCATATGCTGTTATGAAACTGCATTATCGTCACATTCATGAGATTTTTTAGGTAAATATTCTATCAGTTTAAACTTGCAGTTAGATATTTTTTAAGAAAATGATCTTGTGTTGCTTGGTAGTGTATGTAAAATTGAGAACCTTTATATTCCCTATCCTGGATCAGAATGGAGATATTCCCATACAGGGGACTTTTATTTTTCAAACAAATTCTCTATATTATCATGCTAGAAAATTTATCCAGGATCTTCATGAAAGCAGAAATTATTTCAATTGGCAATGAATTGTTAAATGGAAATACCCTGAACAGCAATGCCACTTTTATCGCCCGGAAACTGCATGAAACGGGTGTCTCGGTGAAGTTTATACAGACCATTGGAGATAGTGCAGCGGTAATCAAGGAATCTTTAGATTATGCGATGGGACGTTCACAGATTGTACTTATAACCGGCGGATTAGGTCCCACTCATGACGATATCACCAAGACAGCAATAGCTGAATATTTTGGAAGTAAGCTAATTTTTAAAGATGAGATATACCAGAGAATTCGAAAGATGTTTGAAAGAAGGGGCATCCCTATGCCGGAGGTGAACCGGAACCAGGCATTCGTACCGGAAAATGCGGATTTGATGCCCAATCCGGTGGGAACAGCGCCGGGGATGATCTTTAGAAATGGAAAAAAATATGTTTTTGTGATGCCTGGCGTTCCCCGGGAAATGATGGCCATGATTGAAGATTCAGTTATTCCATGGTTACGCCTGGAGTGTCCGGAATGCCGGGTGGCGGTCAATCTTTTCAGGACCACCGGAATTGCTGAATCGGCCTTATATGAAAAAATAGAGCAAGATTTGCTTGATTATTCCAGTTATGAAATCGCTTTTCTTCCCCGCTTCACCGGGGTGGATTTGCGGGTGATTCGAAGTGGTAACGAACTAAATGATACAGAAAAATTTGAAAAGTTTAAAAGCACTTTATGTAAACATGTTTCTGATTTCATATACAGTGAAGAGGATATTGGACTCGAAGAGGTACTGGGCCGATTACTCAAGCAAAAGAAAGAAACAATCGCTGTCGCAGAAAGTCTCACTGGCGGGCTTATCCAGGATCGAATTACGAATATTTCGGGAAGCTCTGCCTACTTCCTGGGAGGTGCGGTTACTTATAGTAATAAAGCCAAATCTGAATTTTTAGGTGTCAGGGATAAATCTCTTGTGAAGCATGGAGCAGTCAGTGCCGAGGTAGCTGCGGAAATGGCGCTCGGTGTTCAAGAAAGATTCCGAAGCGATCTGGCAATATCGACTACCGGGATTGCCGGACCCACCGGGGCAACCGTAAAAAAGCCTTTGGGTTTAGTTTATGTGGGAGTGGCTTATCATTCACAAGTTGTAACAAAGAAATTTCAATTTGGAAAAGACCGTGAGATAAATAAACAGCGTTCTGCCCAGGCTGCATTGGAACTGGCCCGGCGGGTGATGTCTGGAATTCCGGTTTGATAAATTAAATTTTGTAAATACCGTTATCGGTTATGAGAAAAGTAGATTATAGTATGCAACAAATCCGCACATTTATAGCGATTTCGCTCACTCCGGAGCTTAAAGTTGAATTAAATAAAATGATAGATGATCTGAAACCTATAACTCGGGATGTTCGCTGGGTTAAACCTGATTCTATTCATCTTACATTGAAATTTTTAGGTAACTTATCTACCGACCAACTTAAAAAAGTTTTTAGCGGTATGGATATTGCACAAGCAAAGTTTCCGGGGATTTTTTCTGTCAATGTTGAGGGAACGGGTTGTTTTCCATCTTTGAGAAGACCTCGTGTCTTATGGGTTGGGGTAAAAGGGGAAGAGATGGAAAATCTTCGATCCCTGCAACGTCTTATTGATTCCTCCCTTAGGGAGCAGGGGTTTGCGACTGAGGATCGTAAATATTCGCCGCATCTGACTGTAGCTCGGATCAAGTTTGCAGAACAGCTGAACAATTTAATAGAAAGGTTCTCCCGTTATCCCTTCCCGGGCGTAGAGCTACCGGTCCGTGAAGTGTATGTTATGCGCAGTGATCTCAAACCGGATGGTGCGGTCTACTCGGTCCAAAAAACATATAAATTGAAAAGTAATAAGACAGGATAAACAGGATTGACAAGATAAATAATTTTTAACTAACTTTCTCTAGAGATCTAATCTTGTTTATAATGAAAAATTTCGCTTTAACTGAAAAAAAATATTGGCCGTGCCTTTAAAGTCTACAATAAAATGGGATTTGGTTTTTTAGAGTCTGTATATGAGAAATGTTTGTTAATCGAATTGTCAAAAGAAGGTTTACATGTTGAGTCGCAGGTACCCATTACCGTATATTATGATTTTGAGATAGTCGGATATTTTGTGTCCGATATTTTAGTGGAGAATAGGATCATTATAGAATTAAAATCTATTTCAAAACTTCTTAAAATTCATGAGATTCAATTGGTCAATTATTTGGTTGCAACGGGAAAGGAAATAGGAATACTTTTAAATTTTAGTCAAGGGAAAGTTGAAATAAAAAGAAAAATTCGTCGATTGTCTTATCTATGATTTTTGGTATCTAACTATTGAAGGATGAAATTAAAAATCTTGATTATCCTGTTAATCCTGTCAAAATTATTTATTAATATATGATTATTTCAAACTAAAAGGGAAAATTATGGCAAATCAAAATGGCGAGAAACAAAAAGCCCTTGGTCTGGCAATGTCTCAAATTGAGAGACAATTTGGTAAAGGATCCATCATGCGTTTGGGAGATCGGGTTAAAATCCATGTTGACATAATTCCCACCGGATCCATATCTCTGGATTATGCCTTGGGCATCTGGGGCATTCCGCGGGGAAGAATTATTGAAATATTTGGACCTGAATCTTCCGGCAAGACTACCCTGGCCTTGCATATCATTGCCGAGGCTCAGAAGTTGGGTGGATTGGCCGCTTTTGTTGATGCCGAGCACGCTCTGGATCCCACCTATGCCAAACGTTTGGGAGTCGATACGATTAACCTTCTGGTCTCCCAGCCTGATACCGGTGAGCAGGCACTGGAAATTGTGGAAACCCTGGTGCGCAGTGGAGCTATAGATGTTGTGGTGATCGATTCGGTTGCAGCCCTGGTTCCCCGGGCTGAGCTGGAAGGAGAAATGGGAGATTCCCACATGGGACTACAGGCAAGATTGATGTCACAAGCGCTGCGAAAACTAACCGCTGCTGTTAGTAAATCCAACACATCGGTGATATTCATAAACCAACTGCGCGAAAAAATCGGGATCATGTTCGGTAATCCGGAAACCACCACGGGTGGTCGGGCATTGAAATTTTATACTTCCATCAGGCTGGATATCCGCAGGATAGCCTCCATAAAAGATGCGGAAAATACAGTGGGTAATCGTACCCGGGTTAAAGTGGTGAAAAATAAAATGGCACCTCCATTCCGGGAATCTGAATTCGATATCATGTATAATGAGGGGATTTCAAAGGTAGGGGATCTGCTGGATCTGGCTGCGAAGTTGAACATCGTCCAGAAGAGTGGTACCTGGTATTCCTTTGGTGAAGAGCGACTAGGGCAGGGACGGGAGAATGTCAAGGATTTTCTGAGGGAGAACGCGGAATTTTCCCAAAAGATTGAAGCTCTGGTAAAAAAACAACTGGGAATGACCGGAGAAAACGCAGCAGATGATAAAGCAGAAGGAAAGACAGCTGAGAAAGCAAACGATTCGAAGGGGAATAAGGAAAAATAAGTGCTTAACTTAAAAGACCGGATACCGGATGCCGGATGTCGGATACCTGATACAAATAAGGATTCATTCACTTCTATTGGCTATTAGCTGTTAGCTTTTGGCCTTTAGCTAAAAACTTAAAACAATTGTATTGACTGAATTTTGCTTTCTGCTCTATGCTAACTTCGATATTCGATGTTCGATATTCATCTAAAGATTCTTCGACTCCGTTCTTCCGGCGGGATCACTGCGCTCAGAATGATGACTATTTCCAAGTGCTTACTATAAATTGTTGACTGCATTCTGCTCTCAGTTTTCGCTTTCCGCTGTCATGCAACTTCGAAATTCGGTGTTCGATATTCAATATTCGGTATTGTTGTCTCCTTTAATCTTTAATCTTTGATCTTTAATCTTTAATCTTTGATCTTTAATCTTTTCCTTAACAATGCCAACCATTAAAGACATGTATATGCGCCGCGGCCGGCCGGAACGATTTATTGTAACCCTGGATGATGAACAGGAAATTATATTAACTCCTGAAATTGTTTTAAAGTTTAGTATCGCTCCCCGGCAAGAGTACTCTGATGAAACTTTCCTTGAAATTCTGGAAGAAGATGCCCTGCGCCAGGCCAAGGATCAGGCGTTACGGTATCTCACCCGCCGTCCCCATAGCCGCCTGGAACTGGTGCGAAAAATGAGAGATAAAGGATTTCGAACCGCCATTATAAATCTGGCATTGGATGAGCTGGAAAAAGTAGATCTGGTAAATGATGAGAATTTTACCCGTCTGTTTATCCTCAACGAGCTACGTTTGCGCCCGGTGAGCCGGATGTTGCTGGTTCAAAAGTTGAATCAACGGGGAGTATCGCGTGAGCTGTATGAACCGTTTTTGGATGAAATGTTCAGTGAAGAGCAGGAACTTGAGATGGCCCGGAAGCTGGCCGAAAAATATATCAAAACCCATTCGCTCGTAAAGGGACAAAAATTACGAGAGAAACTGATACGGTTCCTGCAGGGCAAAGGATTTAATTGGGAGCAGATACGGCAGGCAGTTCCATTAATGAACAATGGTCAATGAACAACGGAAACCGGAGACCGGAGAAGAAGGCTAAAGGCTACCACGAAGTGGCCGCTCTGCGGAAGGACAAAGGGAAAAGGATCTGGGATTTAGAACGGATGAATATCGAACACTGAACACTGAATATCTTGTAGTTTAATCCCATAGGGATGACATGACTATAGCCCCCGAATTTATTCGGGGGTTGAGGAATCCCCCCTAATTAAACAAAGCCCGTAGGGCTGGCATGT
>CBDUVK010000083.1:0-10306 GCA_965370645.1 uncultured bacterium | reverse complement strand
AGGCGGTCGGAACTCGCGCTTCAACATACCACAGATAAGTCTGACCTGATTCTAACAAGCGAAAGGCACCCTCACTTCCGCCGACTGGTAAAAAGATCAAAGGTTGGGTTTCTGCAGGATACTGGAAAACATTTCCGGGAATTATACCTCTAAAAATAGGATCCCTGCTCAACACATCCTGTACGGCTATTTTTTCGCCTCTGCCCTGACCCTGATTCTCGCTAGGAAAGGATGTTTGAGGGTTGGCTTCATAGACACGATACAGATAAAAATTAAAAAGCTCTGCGTCTGACTGCCAGACGAAAAATGGGGTAGTCGTCGGAATTTCCGGCATTTCTCCATTATTCACCCGTATGCCCGGGAAAAGCGGCTCAATGGTTGTAGGGTTTGAAATAGTTAGTGTATGATCTTCTACTTGATCCTGAATGCGTTCGCCGGTTGAAATAATATGAAGTTCCGCCAGAAATTCATAAATACCTGCAGGAAGCCGGCCAGTCCTCCCAATAATATTATTATAACTCTCTATAGCATCAAAATTAACGGAATAGTCTCTCAACTTTACTATCTGACCGTCCACATCGGCTACCCCGGTATTGAGCTGATTGTTGGTGAATACAAAATTTCTACCGGGATTCAATACAAACCTGTTTGATTCCGCCGTCACTATCACTATGCCACTGGTCCTGAGCCTGAATTCAATAATAACCTCAATGGGATTTGCACCACTATTACCAAAGCGCAGAAAAAAGTAATCCGGTCCTATCCCCAGTGCAGCAGGATCTACCAGATCTCCGGCATAAAAAATTCTCGCTTCCGGAGTAAACAGACTTAGATCAATTGATTGGGCAAAGGCTGGAATAAGAAGTATCAAACATAAAAGGAGGGATACAAAGAATAGCTTCATAAAAACTCTCCTTGTTTTAATTTACAGAATATAATACAAAAGTAGCGAGATACTCAAATAAATAATTGGTAAATAATTAAATAATCACCATGTTGCGTGTGATACAGAACAAATGTGAAAATGAAATATTTTTTCAATTCACCATTACCGAAGCATCTCCCAGTCTAATGGCATTACATAAAATAAGATATTTGATTCACCAGAAACAGAAAAAAAGTTTATGATTGTGAATTTTTTACTTGACATTGTGGTTGAAAAAATTAAATTAAATTTGGTTATTTAATATTGCAAACACAGATCAATATAAAGTGGCCAGGGACGGATGATATCGAATTATGTAATAAAATTCTTTTGATTAGAATTATTCCCGAATATAGCGAAAGGATGGGGTCATGACCAAAAGAGAGTTTGTAAAGCTTAAAAAAGGTGATATCCTGCTGGCCATACGTCATTTGCTTAATGAACGTGGTGAAGTTACCATTAACGAGAATAGTGAATGGCGGGTGGAAAAGATTGAGTATCTGCCGGCCTCGGGTCATGCTAAAAAAAGTATTCAATCAGTTAAGATGATCAATCTTTCCAATGGTAAAAAGCACTCAATCGCCAAGGAAAACAGCACTAATTTTCTGATCTATAAGAGAAAGAGAGGACCTGTTCCCAAAGATGAAGTAGAATAGGTCGCCATATATTGTTCATTTTCCCTGTTAAATATTTTTCAGAAATATTTCTTCTATTATAAAAGCCTATCCCGTATCTTTCCTGAAAATGTTAGGATAACCTATCGTCGGTAAATATCGTTTCCGAAATATCACCTGTCACAGCGGAGAACCGTGCACATGAAAAGACTTATCTTTTTAGGTATCGCCTGCATTTGGTTTAATGCAATTTATGCCCAGACTCAGACCTTACCAAAACAGTTGACCGAGGAAGAAAAAAACCTTCTGCCATATTACCAGGTTCCCCATTATCCCGGTGAAAGAACCGATCCTCCTCCCTATTCTGTCAGAACAATGGCGGAATGGGAAGAACTGCAGGGTATCATGATAACCTGGGCGTCATTTTATTCTATCTTGGCCCAGATTGTGGATTATGCACAGGAGGAGTGCACGGTCTATATCGTTTGCTCTGATTCAAATTCGGTAAAAACCTACCTGACCAATAATGCCATACCCTTGCGTAATATTCAATATATTGTCACTAATTTTAACTCTATCTGGATCCGGGATTATGGACCATGGACCGCCTATAGCGAAGATACCGATACTTTAAATATCATTGATTGGATTTATAATCGTCCACGGCCTTATGACGATATGATCCCCGGAACCTTTGCAAACCTCATAAACGCCCCCTATTTTTCAACCACCACGCCACCGTATGATTTGACCCACTCCGGGGGTAATTTCATGACAGACGGATATGGTACCGGCTTTTCATCCAAACTGATACTACAGGAAAATTCCACTAAAACGGAATCGGAAATCGATACTGTAATGAATAAGTTTATGGGAATTCATACGTATATAAAAATGAATGTCCTCCCCTATGATGTGATTCACCATATTGATATGCACATGAAGCTTCTGGATGAAGAAACATTATTGGTGGGTGAATACCCTGCTGGCGTGTCGGATGGTCCCTACATTGAAGCAAATCTCGCCTACATCCTGAATAATTTTAAGACCTGTTACGGGCGTGACTTTAAGGTGGTCCGGATTCCCATGCCACCCGATCAATTGGGCAGATATCCCAGCACTGGGGGAGATTACCGGACCTATACCAATTCCATGATTGTAAACAAAACGGTAATTATTCCCACCTATGAATATCAATATGATACCACCGCTTTTCGTATCTACCAGGAGGCTATGCCCGGTTATAATATTGAAGGTATTGAATGCAACTCGATTGTTCCTTTACTCGGTACGATTCACTGTGTCGTCAAAGAGGTGGGTGCATACCAGCCTGTTTTCATTTCACATGCTTCCCTGAGTGAGATGAGCGATACCTGTCAGAGCTATCCCGTTGTTGCCAGAATTCAAACCAGCAGCGGTGTGCAACAAGCAGAATTATATTGGTCTACGGATACCAGTTCCGGATTTAACTCCATACCAATGCTTGGCAGCAGCCAAGATTCATTTTACGCTGACATTCCGGGCCAGTCTCCCGGTAGCATCATTCATTATTATATCTCTGCCCAATCCAATCCGGGGAAAACCATAACTAAGCCCATGACTGCTCCCGGGGGAACCTATCATTTCTCAATTTCAATTCCAACCGGTTTTGATTCACCGTCCGGTCATACCATTTCAGAAATTGTCATTCATCCAAATTATCCTAATCCCTTTAATCCAGCCACTACCATTGAATTTACTCTCCGCTCCCCCACTGAAGTGAGTGTGATTATCTATAATTCAGTTGGAGAAAAGATATCGATACTTCATCAGGGCGAATTGAGGGAGGGAACTCACCGATTGCGCTGGCAGGCAAAAAACTTGGGATCGGGTATTTATTTTTACGAGATTACAGCCCCAAATTTTAGGGAAATAAATAAAGTTATGTTATTAAAATAGTATCATATGATACTAAAAACATAATTTCAAAAGTTATTTTGACAGGATTGACAGGATTAACTGCAATAATAATATGTAAAGAAAAAATACTTTATAGTTTTATATCTTCTTTCCTGCTGTTGCTTTTCATCATTAAGTCTGCTTAATTTGTAAATTTGCAAGAAATCGAATATTTGTTCATTTATCTCTTACCACGGTTTTTTCCATTAGGAATCCCTTCGGGAAAAACCGTGGCAAGTTTAAGAAATTAATTATGCTAGCTTTTAAATAAAAATAAGAAATTTTATGAATTAAGCAGGTAAGTTACATATTCAAACTTTATCCTTCGGCGTTCAATATTCGAAATTTATTTATCCTGTTCATCCTGTCAGCGAATAAATTATTCAGGATCCTTGAATACCATTAATAAATAATGACGATGTTACGACCGTGAGGATTTTGGAATGGCTCTCAGAGCTTTCGATCTTAAGACACGGGTATTTTTTTCTTTAATAGCTTTATTTTCATCTTTGCTATAGACAGGGATTTGCGGTAAAGTTTCCTCTTCCTGAAAATCCTTCCGGATTTTATCTAACCAGTTTTTCATTTCAATGATACTGAACGGTTTATAAAATATCTGACAGCCCAACTGATGTGCTCTTTTAAGAAACGGATCCTCCCAATCCCCTGACATCACTGCCACATGTTCTACTTTACACCCCTTACGCAGCTGATTTTCCACAAATTGTAAACCATTCTCCCCAGGCATATTGATATCTGTGATGATGATATCGGCGCAGGCACTTTTTGCCGGACACAGGCACTCTTCATCATAATAAAGTGAACAATGATCCGGCTGCGCAAACTCTGAAACCAGAAAGCCTTCCTGTTTCAAAAAATAACTTAGGGTAGTACGAATTAATTCATCATCATCAAATAAAAAACCATGAATCGACATCTAAAACCTTTAATTTTTATCATAAAGTGATTATATAAACGGCTCTTTCACTTAACTCTTTAATAAAATTTTACTTAGATAAAAAAAAATTCATCACAATAATTGATACCTTTCTTGATAACCAAAAGAATTATATTTCACCCCTAGCGGGGTTCGATTTCATTTTCGAGACTTATTGCTATAAATATTTGATCCCTACCGGGATCAATTGCTAAGTGCTGATGAATCATATTTGAATCCTTTGGTTTCTAGTTTCCCTGATGTCAATATGGGAAACTGTCACTAATTTAATAATCCCGTCAGGGATGATATATTTATAGCATGAAATATCCCCAATATTTTCAAAACCCCGTAGGCCTGCCTGCTGCCAATACTATCCGGTTAATATTGGCAGTTAAAAAAAACTCATTATTGTAAAGAATCGAAAAAAATTATGGAAGGAGCAAATTTATGGAATAACGTTTAATCTAGCTTAAGTGGCTAATGATGAGTTATAAATGTTTTTACATTTAGCAGGATGAACAAGAACAACAGCTATTTTTGCTCTTTTTCCTGTTCGGTATTCATCACTTTTTCATCCAACTTAAAAAGATCTTCGATCAGGGAGTCGAGATTCCGCATATCTTCATCATAAGATTCCAGCTCATTCGGCTCTTTTGGTAATGATACTTTTTCTTTGAGTGACGATAATAGACCCATATTACCTCCTTGTTATTCTACAATAATCCCTTTATAGAATAACATCGGAATTATTTCCTTTTTAATTAGCCAATATTTAATTTTTTGTGGCGGGCATTCAGAATTCATCCCGCATAACAGCATATTCCGGAAACACTATCCCTGAGTTTCAGGATCACTGAATATGCAAATTTAAGGAATGAATTATGTCAAAAAATTGATCTGCATCAATTACAGGCAATGAGCAGGTCATTTGGTGACAGATGAAAACTGCTTCCTGATCCTCGGAGTGTCTGTTTTTTATCAGATCCGGATTCAGGAGTTTATTGCGGGAATCCTTACTGGTGACCACCAATACCCGACAGGGAATAAATAATTGCGAAATTTCAGGCAGAAGTTGACTTTCCTCATTAGAATCCGGTAAGGAAATTGTAAATTCCAAAGGTGAGTTTTGATACCACAATAGAGCAGTCATGAGTTTGGAGAGGGCCGCACCCCGAGATTCTACTTCGTTCTTCAAAGATCGAAATAACTGTTCTGTTTTTTGTAAGTAGGTCTCTTGACCGGTATATGCATGCAATCTTAACAGATTAGTCCCCATCAGATTGTTTCCTGAAGGCGTGGAGGCGTCAAAGGTCCGTTTCAGTCGGACAATGATGGTATCGCTGTTGCGATGGGTGAAATAAAAACCGCCTGAATGATTATCCCAGAAATTTTCTAAAGCGTACCCACAGATTCGCTGTGCCATTTCAAGATAACGGAATTTCTGGGTTACTTCAAAACCATCAATAAGGGCGGCTATGAGATAGGCATAATCATCGATATAGCCATCATTTTTTTTCTGGTCATTTTTGTTGAAATGATACACATGACCATTTTCTTCAGTATAATTTTCAATCAGAAACTTTAGCGCTTTTTCTGCTGCTTCGCGATACTTGCCGGTTCCACTTATCTCATAGATTTTCCATAGGGCTGTAATCATCATGCCATTCCAATCCGTCAGTACTTTGCTATCGAGTCCTGGCCGAATACGAGATTCTCTTTCCTTTAAAAGAAGGTTTTTAGCCAGCACTATTTTTTCTTCCGCCTCCTTGGTCGAAAACTCGTAATTCTTTGCAATGGTCGCTAAGGGTCTGGTTAAGTGTAAAATATTATTTCCTTCGAAATTACCGGTTTGCTCTATCTGGTAATATTCACAGAAAAGATCTCTGATATCCTCATTCAGATGAGAGCGAATTTCTTCATACCCCCAAACATAAAACTTACCCTCCTCACCCTCGCTATCAGCATCGAGCGCGGCATAGAAGGTGCCGTGGGGTGAATACAACTCACGCAATACAAAATCTGCCGTTTCCTGGCCAATTCTCTTATAATAATTTTTTCCGGTAAGCCGGTAGGCATCAACAAAAAGCGGGATCAGTAAAGCATTATCATAAAGCATTTTTTCAAAGTGGGGAACCAACCATTTTTCATCTGTAGAGTACCTGGCAAACCCGCCACCAATTTGATCGTAAATTCCCCCATGTGCCATCTTTTCCAGAGTATGTACAACCATTTCCCGTGCTTCTTTATGGCCGGTATAGTGATAATAGGTTAAAAGGAATTCCATATCCGCTACATGCGGAAACTTGGGCGCTTTACTGAATCCACCATGAATCGAATCATATGAGTTCTCCAGTGAACGATAAAGATTTTCAAATGATTTCGTAGGATTGGGTAGTTGATCCGACGTTTCAGTCTGGTCCAATTTTTCAAGAAAAGAACGAATTTCTACGCTGTTCTCCGCAATTTTTTTCGGTTCATTTTGATAAATGTCGTTAATTCTCTTCAACAACTCCGGGAAACTGATCATCCCATACCTCGCCTTCGCAGGGAAATAAGTTCCCCCGTAAAAGGGTACTTTTTCAGGAGTGAGAAAGACTGTCAGGGGCCACCCGCCCCGCCCGGTGGTTACCTGAACAAAAGTCTGATATAGATGGTCAACATCCGGGTATTCCTCCCGGTCTACTTTTATATTAACGAAATGAGAGTTCATATATCGGGCAATTGATGAATCCTCAAATGATTCATGTGCCATGACATGACACCAGTGACAGGCCGAGTATCCAATACTCAGCAGAACAGGCCTGTTCTGCTTTATTGCCGCCTCAAAGGCCTCTTCACCCCAGGGGTACCAGTCAACAGGATTTGTGGCATGTTGAAGCAGGTAGGGGCTCGATTCAGATGCCAGACGATTCTTTGGGACGGATGACATATTCTTTCCTTTCTCTCTAAAAAAGCACCATCCGGTCATGATGATAATGGGAAAGAGGATAATAATTAAAAATTTTAAGCGCATGTTCCAAAATGTATTTCTCATTTCCATATTTCAAATCAAATAAGTGAATATTGTTCCCACAGTTATCCAAACCGATGCTGATTGGCCTATTATGAATACAAAGTTTCCTGAATAAATAGTACGATTGATTATAGTTAGTAAGAAAGATAGCAGCCTAAATCACAATTAAATACTAACGCCAGCGAATTTTTCCTACAAATGCCAAAGGTGCAATGAAAATATGATGCAGGATAAAACCGATTTCAAAAAAAAGACCATGAATTACATTCAGTTTTTCATTAAATAGCCTGCCGATTCTGAAAATAATCGTAAAGTCTACAAAAAATTTTGCTGCCAGAAGAAGAATCAAGATTGGCTCAAATAAAGGTATGATCCAAAAGACAAGGTTACTCAGATGAAAAAGCAGATAGCCTATTTGGACCTTGGTGGCATAATATTTTCCGGCAGAGTGGTGGCGCCTGCGTTGAGACACAAATTCTCCAAATGTATGGGGCGCCCGGGTTTCCCCCCAACCTTTCGGATTGAAACAAAATGCGATCGGCAGCGAACTTTTTCCCATTTGGTAAACAAGCAGGTCATCATCACCACTCAGAACGTGGGATATCCTGGCCATTCCACCAGCTTTCTCATAGGCTTTTTTAGTATAACCCCAGACCGGACCAAAGGCTAAAAAAGGTTTTCTGTTTCCTATGGCTGCCGCAGCGATACCCCAGGTTAAAATGCGCTCCGGCAAATAATAGTTATATAATATTGAGGGAAAACTTAAAAACTTAGGAATACTAACAATGGCTTCCATACCCCCATGGAAATAATTATTGAAACACCCAAGTGCTCCCGGGGTTAATTGACAATCCGCATCCAGCAAAATTAGATTATCATACTTGGCTGCTTCAATAGCAGTTTGAATGGCAAATTTTTTGGGTGAATAACCTTGCGGTACTTTCTCCACCTCAATTATTTTCAACATTGGTAATCGATCGAGATGTTTTTTTACCATATCTACCGTTGTATCACTGCAACGGTCCGCAACTACAACAATCTCGAATTTCTCTTTTGGATAATGCTGATCTTCCAGACTATCCAGGGTAAGGCTTATTGAATTTCCCTCATTATGGGCAGCGATTAATATGGAAAGCGGCGATATCGTTTCAGTTTTCTCTACCGCAGAATTTTTGTGGGCTTTTTTAATGCCGTTCCATAACCAGACTACAAAATAGAGGTATATGAGAATTGCCAGGGATGCTATAACAATAGTGATATCTGCAGGAGTCATCGTTGATAATGCCACCGTAACTTATCGCGGAAATCTCCTCCCCAGTTCAGTTTATTCCTCAGGAGAGAAAAATAATCACTGTCAGAGTATTTAACCAATCGGGTATCGAAAGGTGCACGGCTGATATTCAAAACCGTACGGCTGGTTATTTCCCTGATATCCTGATTATCCGCAGAAACGAGAATTTTTGGATAATCGGTAAATATTTGTGTCTTGATCCTCGATTCGGCTGAAATAATCACCGGTCGATTGGTCAAAGAGTGCGGACAGATTGGATTCAGTATGATGCTTTGGTTGGTAGGAACGATAATGGGACCACCGGAGGAGAGCGAATAGCCTGTTGATCCGGTTGGAGTTGAGATAATTAAACCATCCGCTACATAATTATTGAAAAATTTTTCATCAATGTGGACGTCTACTTCTATGACCCGGGTGGCCTTCCCCTTCTCAATAGTAAATTCATTCAGAACGTACATGGGTTCAGGATCATTCTCGATTTCGCCTTTTAGTACCAGCCGGTCTTCAATAAGAAAATCGCCCTGCCGAATTTTTTGAAAGGCTTTCTGAAAATCTTCGAAAAGAACTTCGGTTAAAAAACCCAACCCCCCCACATTTACTGCCAGAATGGGTGTCTGATGTTGCCGGACCACCTGAGCTGTCCGTAAAACTGTACCATCTCCCCCGAAACAGATGATCATGTCACATTTTGCTGGAATTTCAGTAGCTGGAAGGAATTGACATTGAGGGAATTTCTTTGAAGGTACATTTAAAAATCCTTCCGGACAGTAAATTTCCAGTCCCATTTTATCTAACGATTGAAATATACCGGGTAGATCTTTTTGCAGCTGTTTTTTGTAGGGATTAGCAAATATGCCAACGGTCTGAATCATGATTTCTCCCACAGGATTGAGGAAAATTACCACAATTTACCATATCAGTCAATCAACGATTTTTTCAGAAGACTTATATATTATCTCACATTACCATGAAAATCTGTAATGCACTTTTAAGATTCACTCTAAGTTATTATTTTACAATGCAAAAAGGCAAATATGCCGGACCCGGCTCTCATGCAATCGTTGCTCTAAAATCAGGTGAGGTTCAGGATTATATGTTTTTGAGCAGATGCCGGGAATTTTACAGTAAATGATGATACGTTGATTTCCAAACATCCGTTTATCGTTTGTAATTGACAGGGTGATATATTAGCTTTCTATCATAATTCCAAAAAATCCATATTAATCTACTTCAGCAGATTGATATGGGTATTAACAGTTGAAGGTATTTTTATCTTACCTTAACGCCACTTCAAATCTAGGCATAGGGGAATAATTTTTGAAAATCTTTTTAATATACATACGGGACGAGGATTTCTATAATGTCCTCCCCGAGAGACTCGGTAATTCTCAACCGGGAGGAAAATTTAAAGTTATGGCTTTTCCACCCCTGGGAATTCAGACGCTGGCACCTGTTTTACGTCAACATGGACATGAAGTTTTTTTATTCGACACCTGTCACCCCCAGATGAAGGAACCAGATATCACTCAGGCTGCCTTGAATGAAAATCCTGACGTTATCGCCCTCTCCTTCTTATCAACAACAA